>CAISPD010000214.1 GCA_903887275.1 uncultured Mucilaginibacter sp. | reverse complement strand
TATCATTTGGGTTAATGAAGGCTTCAGTAAAATGATAGGTTATCCTGAGGAGGAAATACTTGGGAAAACAACAATAGATTTTTGCCGTGGTCCGCTTACCGATGATGATCTGCTGCAAAAAATTGGAAGTGAGATTGGTTTTACAGAGAAGTTTAATGTTGAATTGATCCATTACCGCAAGGATACCTCTTGTTTCTGGGCAAGAGTAAAAGGGCAGGCTTTCCGCATCGGGCAAAACAATGAGCTGCAATATTTTGCGGTTGTAGAAGATATTACTGCTGAAAAAGCAAAAGAAGAGCAATTGCAGATACTGTCAAAAATTGCCGAAGATAATATCAACGCCGTCGTGATCACAGATAATCACGGGCGTATTACCTGGGCCAATAAGAGTTTTACCCGAATGACGGGCTATACACTTGAAGAGGCTATGTACAAAAAACCTGGCCACTTATTGCAAGGCCCAAAAACTGATCCAAATACAGTCGCCTACTTAAAGAAGCAGATTCAAAATGGCGAACCCTTCAATGTTGAGATACTTAACTATTCCAAGTCGGGAAAATCTTATTGGTTAAGGATACAGGGACAGCCAATAAGGAATGCGAATAATGAATTGACAGGCTTTTTTGCCACTGAAGAAGATATTAGCACCGAAAGGGAGATCAAAGATATTATTGAACATTCCGAAACCCAGTTTAAATTGGCTTTAGAGAAGATTGGCGATAACGTTTGGGAGCATAATTTTAAGACCGGAGAAACATTTTTCTCCAAATCAAATAACGAGCTCTGGGGATATTATATCGATCAGTCTACAAATATTGAAAGTTTGTGGTGGGACAATGTGCTGCCAGAAGACCTGCATATATTAAAGGAGAATTACCTTAGATATCAAAAGAATAAAATAGAATCGCACAATCTTGAATACCGGATCGTTCAGCGGGATGGTAGCGTTAAGTGGGTGCTTGACCGTGGAGGTTTGATCGAGAAAGATGAAGATGGGAAGCCTTTGCGCATAGTGGGTACACATACAGATATAACCAGGATAAAGCAAACCGAGACAGAATTGGAACAACGGGTTAAACAGTTCCGGTCACTTTCCGAAAATATCCCTGGTATTATTTACGAATATGAATTTAAGGCCGATGGGACAGAAGGTATAAGGTATATCAGTCCGGCCATTGAGCGAATATTTGGCATAAAGCCTTCAGAGTTTCAGAATTATTTATCCTATGTTCATCCGGATGACCGCGAGCGGATCATTCAAAAAAACGAACACTCGCGCGATACGCTTGAGCCATTTTACGATGAATCGAGATTGGTTGTCCCCGGCAAAAGTTTAAAATGGCATGCCGTACATTCTTCATTCTCTTATCTGAGTCAAACAGGCGCTAAGGTATTTACCGGGTTTATGGTGGACATAACAGAACGGAAAAATAGTGAACAAACCCTGCAGGCCAACGAAGAAAAATACCGCAATATTATCGAAAACATGAACCTTGGTTTACTTGAAGTAGATAATGATGAGAATATTACCTACGCAAATCAGCGGTTTTGTTCTATGAGTGGGTATTCGATGAATGAATTGTTGGGTCAAACAGCCCGCAAGTTTTTATCAGTAGTTGAAGGTGCCAACTTGCTGGAAGATAAACTTGATATCCGCAAGAAAGGCATTGCCGATGCTTATGAATTATCTATTACTGATAAAAACGGCGAAAAGAAATGGTGGTTTGTCAGCGGAGCACCAAGGTATAATGATCGTGGCGAATTGGTTGGTTCAATAGGTATCCACCTTGACATTACCGACCAAAAGAAACTTGAATCTGAACTCATTGAAGCCCGCGAACGTGCCGAACATCTGGCAAAAACCAAAGAGACTTTCCTGGCCAATATGAGTCACGAGATCCGGACGCCGATGAATGCTATTATGGGCATGAGCCGGCAGCTCTCAAAAACGCCGCTTTCGGAAACGCAACAGTTTTATTTAAATGTTATACATTCTGCTTCGGATAATCTGCTGGTAATAATAAACGACATCCTCGACCTTTCAAAAGTTGAAGCAGGTAAGTTAAGTCTTGAAAATATAGGCTTCAGTGCAAAGGATGTTATCAACAGGGCTATTCAGGTACTTGCGCATAAAGCCGAAGAAAAGGGGCTAAGGCTTACCAATACCATATTTAAAGATGGTATCGCTCCAATACTTATCGGTGACCCTTATCGCTTGAACCAGATATTGTTGAACCTGATGGGTAATGCTATTAAGTTTACTGAAAAAGGTTACGTTGATGTTGTTTTTGACCTTGTAGCAGATACAGAAACATCTCAAACTATTACCATAGCCGTAAAAGATACCGGTATAGGTATGGATAAAGCTTACCTGAAACGCCTGTTTGACGAATTTAGTCAGGCCAATGAATCGGTCAGCCGTAAATATGGTGGTACAGGATTGGGGATGAGCATAAGCAGGAACCTGGTTGAATTGATGGGTGGAAAAATTACGGCTGAAAGCGAAAAAGGAGTCGGAACCACTATTACCTTAACAATTGAATTTAAGAAGGGGGTTGAAGAAGACCTGCCCAAACATAACCAAATACAATTTAATGCCGATTTCCTTTCAGGTAAACGGATAATGGTTACTGACGATAATGAAATGAACCGTTTAGTTGCATCCATTATCCTGAAAAATCATGGCGCAGAAGTACTGGAAGCCGTCAACGGAATGCAAACACTGGAGATTGTTAAGACAGAAACGGTGGATCTGATTCTGATGGATATGCAAATGCCTGTTATGAATGGTACAGAGGCTACCAAATTGCTGCGTCAACGTGGCTACGATATGCCAATTGTAGCATTGACCGCCGAGGCCATCAAAGGTGAGCGGGAAAAATGTCTGGCATTAGGAATGAATGATTATATAACCAAACCTATAAAGGAGGAAGAGTTTTTAGAAGTTATTGGAAGACTTTTAAATCAGTCGCTCTCCTATACACCTGTTACAAAAATCACAATGGAAGAAGAAACTTTGTTTGACCTGTCAGAGCTTGAGCAACTAAGCAGGGGTAATACCGCATTTGTTATTAAAATGGCCGGTATGTTTTGCGAACTAACACCACCAATGGTGAAAGAAATGGTTACGGCTTATCACGATCGCGACCTGGACAAAATGGGCGCCATTGCTCATAAAATAAAGCCAAGTCTTGACAATTTAAGTGTCAATTCATTAAAGCAACCTATCCGGGAAATTGAATTAGCCGGTAGGCAAAATAATTTCGCCCCCGAACTACCCGAATGGTTGGAAAAAACAGAAAAGGTAATTACACAGGTTGTTGAACAGATGAAAGAACGTTATCTAAAATAAAAAGCTATGAAAGTTACTCAGCAATTGTATAGAAACGGTCAGGTTGCGCTATCAAAAGGCGATGAAATTGACGGTAAAAATGCCAGCCTTGTTCTTGGATTTGGCGCAAAAAATCTTTTAGAAAACGGCAACTTGTACGCTGATCTGAAAGAACAGTACCCTTCAGCAGATATAGTTCTTTCATCTACCTCCGGCGAAATTTATAATGATACGGTATATGATGATACCCTTTCGGTTATTGTCATTGAGTTTGAAAGAACCAGTTTGAAAACTGTAAATATTAACATCAAAGATGCACCCGGTAGTTATGAAGCAGGCGAGCTTTTGTTCAACCAACTCGATTCTGATGATCTTGCTTATGTGATGATAATTTCTGATGGCGGGCTTGTGAATGGCAGCCAATTGGTTAAAGGTATAGAGCATGCAAATACACGTAATATTCCTGTTAGTGGTGGATTGGCCGGTGATGCCGACCAGTTCAATTATACCCTTGTAGGTTGCAATGCTCAACCCGAACGAGGTAACATTACCGCTATAGGTTTTTATGGTAAATATTTAAAAATAGGGCATGGTTCTGTTGGTGGCTGGGATATATTTGGCCCCGAAAAGCAAGTTACAGCTTCGTCAGCAAATCGCTTGTCTGAAATAGACAACCGGGCAGCATTGGACCTGTATAAGCAGTATTTGGGTACATACGCTGATGAATTGCCGGGGTCGGCGTTACTTTTCCCGCTTTTTGTTAGGGAAAATGAAAATTCTGCAGGTGTTGTAAGAACTATCTTATCGATTGAGCCCGATCAAAAAACCATGGTATTTGCGGGCGATATTCCGGTAGGCTCTTATATTCGCTTTATGAAGGCCAATTTTGATAAACTTGTTGATGCTGCAACCCATGCAGCAACTAATACGCTGGTGCCTTTTAACGTTGAGCCCGATGATAAACCGAAATTAGCATTGCTGATAAGCTGCGTAGGAAGAAAGCTTATTTTAGGCAAGCGTACCGAAGAAGAAATAGAAGCTGTGAAAGATGTATTTGGTGATAATACAATCATATCGGGATTTTATTCCTACGGCGAAATTTCGCCGCTAACACCAAGTACCCGGTGCGAGCTTCATAATCAAACTATGACGATAACAACATTTAATGAAACAATATTATGATGGTTTATCATAAATTATTGAAACGACAGCTTCAAAAATACGGGGATGAGTCGCTTTTGGAAAATGAAGCTTTCCTTCGTTTTATTGATGCCGTTAATGATTCCTATTTGGCCTTTGATCGCGACAGAGAATTGTCTGAACATGCTTTTTCTATTAGCCAGGAAGAATTTTCGGAGATAAATCATCGTTTGAAAAATGAAGTTAATATACGGGAGTATTCAATTGAGAAGCTTAAAGAAACGCTAAAAAGCGTTAAGACCGACACCGGTTTGCCCGATTTTAATAGTGATAATTTATTGGAGATCGTAGATATTCTAAATGCTGAGATCAGCAGGAGGCGGGAAGCCGAAAAATTATTGATCGTCGCAAAGGAAGAGGCTGAAAAAGCGAGTCATGCAAAAACCGATTTCCTTTCGATCATGAGCCACGAGATCAGAACACCATTGAATGCTGTGATCGGTATGGGGCACCTTTTGCTTAAAAACGATCCCCGCCCAGACCAGGTGAACAATCTAAAAGTATTAAAAACCTCGTCCGATAATTTGCTTGTTCTGATCAATGATATACTTGATTTCAATAAAATTGAGGCTGGAAAATTAGATCTTGAGAACGCTCCGTTTAGCTTAAAAAAGTTGGTTACAGATATTGTTTCTGCCAATACTAATAACTCAAACGAACGAGAAAACACCATTAAAGCTATCATAGATCAAAAAGTACCCGAGTTGATGATAGGTGACGCCTTGCGTATAGGACAGGTGCTTAATAATCTGGTTTCAAACGCAGTAAAGTTTACACATAAAGGTAATATTGATGTATCCGTTCAGGTAAAATCTTTAAGCGCGAAAACTGCGGTTATAGAACTTGCTATTCATGATTCAGGTGTAGGCATCGCACAAGATAAAATAGAAACCATTTTCATGCCATTTACACAGGCTTCCACGTCTATTACCAGACAATATGGTGGTACCGGCCTGGGTCTTGCGATCACTAAAAAGATTTTAAATCTATACAAATCGGATATTGAAGTTGAATCAGAGATTGGAAAAGGCTCGAAATTTTTCTTTACGCTTGAGTTAGAAATTGTTGAAGGTAACGCAGCCGATCTGAATGGCGATGAAACGCTTGATTTCGATTTAAATAAAAAGCATATTCTATTAGTTGAGGATACTTTATTCAACATCGTTTATGCTACGCAGTTGCTGGAAGGTTGGAATATAGTTGTAGATGTAGCCGAAAATGGGGCAATTGCAGTTGAAAAAATGCGAAATGAACCCTACGACCTGGTTTTGATGGACTTGCAAATGCCGGTGATGGACGGATATACAGCAACAACTAAGATAAGAGAGTTTAACAACGACACCCCAATTATTGCTTTAACAGCTTCGGCTACGAGCAATGTGCGCGAGCAGGTACTGAAAGCCGGTATGCAGGATTATGTAACCAAACCATTCAATCCTGATGATTTTTATATAAAACTTAAAAGATACCTGGCCTGATCAGATCATCATTTTAAACCATATTTTATAAGATCACTGCGAACTGCCGCCCTAATGCCAATTGGCAAATTGTTCAGTCTTCAGCTTATAAAATTAACGGTGTCTAATCGATCGCGCAGTTTTTTAAGCATCAACCCCAAAAAAAATGCCCCGAACCCGGAGCATCTTTTTATATAACGTATATCGGCGAAAGCCTTTTATTACTTCCTAACTTTCTTATTCAATCAGCTTTGCAATTTTCAGTAAGGGAATTGTGTTGGCAAAATCCATTATTTGAGAATCGGTACAATCAGCAACCTTAAAAGTTATCAAAGCACTTCCTAATGGAATTTGCAATTCATAACTGTTTTTGTCACTTGTACTGCCAGATTGCTTTTCCAGTTTGCCTTTGTAGCCCTGAACTTTTACAGTTTTGGTGTTACTGTCATTCATTAATCCACCTAACATTGGGTTATTTAATGTGGTATTCATCATAGCCACCAATTGTGAATTACTGATAATTTCAATTTCTGATCGTCTGCCGTTCTTTTGATAAAGCCGACGGATAGTAGCTCCGGCATAACCAACGTTAGATGAAACGTTGTCGTCTTTTGCAGATATATCCATATCATCTACTTTAGGTGGCAATAAGGCAAGCACTTCTTTACCGATGGTAAGGTCAACTTCCTGCATCGCTTGTTGTAAAGCAAAATGTGCGTCTTCTAATTTACCGGCACTATAAGCGGTTTTTGCGGTAGCTATTGCTTTGGCAAAGTCTTGCGCAAAAGCGGTAGTTGTTAATCCTGTAAAGACCAATATTGTTAATAATACTTTCATATAATAATTTTTATAGCAGATTGAAATTATTGTTCCCCTAGTAATTGTTTAATGCCATCAATGTCAAATGAATTGGCTGTGCTCATCACTTCCTGTTCATTGGCAAAATTAATCCCTTCTAAAACGAACATGGAAGTTTGACCAAGCGAAATTATCAGGGTATAACCCTTGCTGTTTTCATATTGTATAATGGCTTTGTTTCCTTTAACCCTTACTTGTTTGAAATTTTGACTACCACCATTGGCTTCCAACATGCCGGCGTTAGAAAAATACAAACTTGCCATGCCGGCATATATTCCAGCATTACCAACGGTGATGGTTAGTTGTTTGTCGTTGGTGTTTTTCCATACCCTGTGAATACTTAGGTTGCTCCATCCCCATTGAGTACTGGTAACCACGTCCTGCAGGGTGTCAACTGCTAAAGAGTCGACCAAAACCGGTAATGATTTAAGGATTTGACGACCCAGCTGAATCTCTACTCCCTGCAAAGCTTGTTGCAGCGAATATCGGGCGTCACTGTAATTTTTCGCAGCATGTGCCGACTCCGCATCAGCTATTTGCGCCTTAACATCGGGTGGTGCCGTGTTGGTTAAGCCACCGCCGCCTTTGTTGGTGGGTGTTCCTGAGGATGATCTGGAGCTGGAGTTAGAGCTTGATTGACCCCCTCCTTCGCCTTCGGCAGGTGGCGTTGAGCTCTTGTTACCGGTTACGCTGGTTACAGTGCTTACGGCGCTGCTTACTTTGTCTTTAAGTTTTTTTAAGAAGCCTTGTGAAGATGCCGTATTGGTAATCAGAAGAGCACCCAGAACGGAGAGCAAGTATAAAACCTTTTTCATAAAAAAATATTTATAGAATTGAGAGTGATAAGTGACGCAGTTATAATACGCTTAAAAATATGTATTTAAAATAAATCTACAAAAAATTAAATATCAATTTGTTATTGCGGGTTGAATACAAAAATAACATTGGCATAAGCTTACGCAGTCATGGAAAATTCGGGATTACTACGGGAATTTAAAAGGCAAATTTAAAGCTTGTATAATGCCCTGGTTAGTTTACAGCGGTTAACATTTAACTGCCCGGAAACAAAAAAGCTTCAGATCTTTCGATTGAAGCTTTTTTGTTATTCTGTGATCCTGCTGGGATTATTTTCTGAAGGCGTAATGCCTCTAATTATCAATAAGTTACAACGATGAAATTGTAATGGGTCACCGAAAAGGTCACCGATATACTTTGTACTAAATAGTACTTGTTTGATGTCGTTTAAAGAACGAAAATTAACGTCCACAAATATACAATTTATACTTCTAAATATAATACCTGTTAACAAGTTACAATAATAAATTTCGATGTTTACATAAGTATAAATAGCGTTTTATGGCAATTGGAGAAATAGACAAATTAAAGGAATTGGG
>CAISPD010000213.1 GCA_903887275.1 uncultured Mucilaginibacter sp. | reverse complement strand
TTTGTTTTTATCTATTATAGATGCGCTATAAATATCATTTAAGCCCACCGGGTCATTCCCGTTTGGTTTAACAGGATAAACCCATACAGAAATAGTTGCGGTTTTGATTAAATTTATGTTACCTGCGGATATATAGTTACTTATTCCGTCAAAGCTGTAGGCGCTATTCGCATTTCCAAACCGGTCTGCAGTAAGGGTAGCTCCATAAACTGATGCATTGTAGCCATTCCCACTATCATCATTAGCATTCCCGTTAAAAGGGTAGAAAGCGATTAACCCGTTTGATAGAAACACCTTATTATCCGGATGGTAAAGTTTATATCTCAGGTATCGCATGTCAACCCATCCCTCACTTTTTGTTCCGCGACTATTTATATAAGTTAAATAGCCAAACCTATCTTGGATTTTTTCTATATATACTCTTATCTGGATTGAGAAATATGCTGATGCCTGGGTTTTATCGTTGGGCTTTTCATATACATAAACCTTTCTCTTGTCAGCGCCAATTAATACATAGTATCCGGGTTTGTATGGTGCAGTTGTATTTTCAACAGTAATCGCATCCGGCTTTTGGGTGGTTTTCGCATCAACCACATAAAAAAACATTAAAGCGGATGAACCAAAAATTAACAGAATAATTAGCAGATATATATAGTTTGATTTTTTACGAATTAACATAAACCCTGATCTTTTTTCATCATTTGCCAACCCATATGTATTCTTAGGTTGAGACGCGGGTTTAATGACCGGTTGATCAGCGGATGTGTTTTGCTTCTCAATATCTTCAGTAAGGCTGTTCCAATCTTTAGACCCAACGTATGCAGCTAGGACATCTAATGTGAATTGTCGAGGGTTTCTAAAATCTTTATCAATGCCAAATATTCTTTTCAAGGTTGAGGGACTAATTCGCTCATTGACTGCTTTTTGAATACTTTCTGAAAGGGCATCACAATCCTTCGGATAAAGGATGTGTTTCCCGAATCGGTGCTCAATTTTGATTTTGATTTCTTCTGGTAGCATGGGTTCAATACTTGTGCAAAATTGAAATAAGATTCGACAATTCCTTGCCTAAAATCGAAATGGGTTAAATGAGTGAATTGGATTTTTGTGCAATCAACCAAAATATAAACTTTTACCGCTAATAAACCGGTTTAACGGCTTTGGTATCAATCGATAAAAAATCAAATCATGAAAACACTTCCTTTAACTGTAATTGCTTTAATATTGACTATTGGATTAATATTCCAGTCCTGCCAAAAGCAAGTGGACTATACACCACAAATTAACTCCTTGCAATCCTCAGTAAATGCACTACAAAAAAGATGTGATTCACTTGCTGGTGCTCTCGCCCAGTCTAATTCAACTATTACTAGCCTGAGTGCGGAAATAATAATGCTTACTACCAACCAGAACAATCAAAAATCAAGTATCGATTCAATAAAAAATCAGATTGTTAGTATACTGACATCAATCAATAATATTAGTACCCAAGTAAGTCAGGCGTACACGCAGATAAATAATTTGAATACTCAACTAACCCAAACCAACGCAAATGTTGCTTCTATCAACACTAAAATTTCACAAATCGATACTCAGATAACCCTACTCAACACCCAGTACAATTCCCTCCTAGCTCAGCTTACCACGATATTAAATCAATTATCTATTCCAACAACACTGGCGAATGGATTGGTAGCGTATTATCCATTCAATGGAAACGCAAACGATTTGAGCGGGAATAGTTACAATGGAACAGTAAACGGCGCCACCTTAACCACTGACAGGTTTGGGAATGCCAATAGTGCTTATAGTTTTAACGGCAAGTCAAACTATATACTGTTTCCAACATTTTCAGCATTAAATAATACAGCACAAATTAGTTTTTCATTTTGGATAAATACTGCTGTACCAATTGCGGGAGAAACGATATTCTCCCAATGGAGCAGTACTAATATTGGTTGCGGACTACCGGTCGGAGTTAATTTTTATTTAACGCCTACTAGCCAAATAGGTGAAGGATTTATTGGCTGCATACCTACTCTTAATATCACAAGCGGCAATGTTGTACCTAAAAACCAATGGACAAATATTGTTGTGGTTTATGATGGAACACAAGCGGTTGTTGGCCAAAGAGTTGTTATTTATGTTAATTCTACCTTGCTAGGATATGTCGGAAATTCGGGGGCCGTACCCCCCTTGACTGGTAGTCTTGCGACAAATGCTATTTTAGGATGTACAATAGGTGGAAGCCAATCATCTGACCCCAATAACATACCTTTTGGACCTGGAGGAGTTGGGTCTTTATATAGCTTTTTTCAAGGTAACATGGATGATATTCGGATTTACAACCGAGTTTTATCACCAACAGAAATAACCTATTTAGCAACCCATTAACATAGGTTATTAGTTGGATTAAAAACCATCCTTAGTATGCTGAGGATGGTTTTTTCCCTTTGTGGATAATTCCGCAAGAATATCAACAAAAGAGGGGCTTGACAATTTTATGCACTTCAACAGATTGAGCCAAAAACAATTGAATAGTTTTGGAACAATTGCGTCAGGCACTCCTACTCAGGGACCGCAAAATATCAAAAGTCTTTCGGCAAAATATCCATCAAATTGAGACTAAAAACAGAAATCAAGATTTGCCGAAGGAGTTATAGTGAACTTAGAGTCAGTCTTCATGTTGCCCAAGAATTAACGAGTCTGATTCAAGTTCTTTATCTGCTACCAGATTGCTTTTTAACTGCGATAACCATCCTTTCAATAAATCTCTCATCTCCGAATCGTTTTCGGTCATCAATCGTTTTAAGATACTTAGATAGGTTTCAGTCTTTTTCTTAAACTCTTCGGAACCAAACAGTGTTTTAAGCCAAACTGAAAAATCCACGAGGTTCTTGTCGTTTGCTGAATATTTGAAGTCTTCGAGAATTTCAACCGACTCCCAGTTGCTCCATTCTATTTTTCCCATATCATCTTCAGCGTGCCCATTTAGGAACTGCTCAATTAAATAGGTATTTCCATAAAACGTTTTCAAAGCCATTTCCTCCGCCTCTTTTATCTTACCATTCATGAATAACACAATGGTGCATTCAAACAAGAACACCGGATAACCAATATCATCGGGGAAATTCTTGTTAAACCATTTTAAAAAATTCAACCCGGCCTTATAATCGTTTATTTTCAGACATTCGCGAATGACAACGTACCGGAGA
>CAISPD010000212.1 GCA_903887275.1 uncultured Mucilaginibacter sp. | reverse complement strand
TCTATTGGTCACACCCACCCGCACTACGTAAAGCGATTAGAAGATCAGTTACATCGCATAGGTTTTTATTCTAATTCGATAGAAATACCATTACAAAAAGAGCTGGCTGAAAAGTTGGGGAAGGTCTCGGGCAAAGAAGATTACCAATTGTTTCTATGCAATTCGGGAGCAGAAGCTAACGAGAATGCCTTGAAACTGGCATCATTCTATAATGGTAAAAAGAAGATCATCGCTTTTCGCAAATCATTTCATGGTCGTACGTCGCTGGCTGTAGCTGCAACGGATAACCCTAAGATAGTAGCGCCGGTAAATGAGACCGACAACGTGATCTTCCTGCCCTGGAATGAAGAAAGCGCCCTTGACAATGCCTTTGTTGAAAATGAAATATCATCTGTAATTATTGAAGGTATCCAGGGAGTTGGTGGTATCAATGTAGCTGATAGTGCCTTCCTGAAAAAAATACGTGCTTTATGCGATCAGTACCATGCAGTTTTTATCGCCGATTCGGTACAATGTGGCTATGGGCGTTCGGGAAAATTCTTTTCGCATGATTTTGCCCATGTAAATGCTGATATATATACCATGGCCAAGGGCATGGGTAATGGCTTTCCGATTGGTGGAATCATTATTTCGCCAAAAATTCAGCCCAGCTATGGCATGTTAGGGACCACCTTTGGTGGTAACCATTTGGCATGTGCCGCCGGCCTGGCTGTACTTGAAGTGATAGAACAAGAGAACCTGATTGAAAATGCTGCACAGATAGGTAAGTATTTGACAGATGAGATCAGCAAGTTTGACCAGGTTACCGAAGTTCGGGGTCGGGGTTTAATGATCGGTATCGAATTACCGGCAGAATTAGCCTATGTGCGTAAAGAACTATTAATGAAGCATCACATTTTTACAGGCGAAGCAAAACCAAACGTGATCCGGTTATTGCCAGCTTTAAACCTGACCAAAGCACACGCCGACAGGTTTTTAGAGGCATTTAGCAACGTTTTAAACTATCAACTAACCTAAAGAAATCACCTTCCTGGCCAATTCGGCACTAAGGAAAAACCGTGAAACATGAAAATATTTTCTTCTGTTCATGACGTAGACGATATCAATGCTTTGGTCAAAGAGGCATTAACGTTAAAACAGCATCCTTTCTCCAATAGCCATTTAGGCAAGAATAAAACCATTGCACTGGTATTTTTAAATCCCAGTTTGCGTACGCGTATCAGTACCCAAAAAGCTGCCCAAAATCTGGGGATGAACGTCATCGTACTCAATATTGATAAAGAAGGTTGGGCATTAGAACTTCAGGATGGTGCGGTAATGAACGGAACAACCGTTGAGCATATCCGCGAAGCAGCAGCTGTTATGGGTGAATATGCCGACATTATTGGCATCCGTTCGTTCCCCGGATTGGTTGACCGCGAATTGGACTACAGTGAAGATATCTTCAATAAATTTGTTAAGTATTGCGGTGTGCCGGTAGTTAGTCTCGAATCGGCTACCCGTCACCCTTTGCAAAGTTTAGCCGATCTGGTGACTATAGAGGAGCTTAAAACAAAAGCCAGACCTAAAGTGGTATTAACCTGGGCGCCACACGTTAAGGCGCTGCCCCAGGCGGTACCTAATTCATTTGCTGAATGGATGTGTCGCGCGGATGTCGACTTCACCATAGCGCATCCTAAAGGCTATGAGCTGAACTCTGAATTTACCCATGGCGCAACAATAGTACACGAACAAGACACTGCTTTGCAGGATGCCGATTTTATCTACGTGAAAAACTGGTCTGCCTATGAGCCCTATGGTAAAGTGCTAGGTAACTATGAAGACTGGCTGCTGACCAACGAGCGGCTAAAAATTACGAATAATGCCAGGGTAATGCATTGTTTACCGGTAAGGCGAAATGTGGAGCTTTCTGACGAGATACTGGACGGACCTAACTCGGTAGTGGTACATGAAGCAGGCAATCGGGTATGGGCGGCGCAGGCAGTATTGAAGCGGATGCTGGAAGTACTGGTTTAAACTTCGGCCATTCAAAATGAATCCCAAAATCTAATTTAACTTAATCCAACTCAATCAACTTAATCCAACCTATAACTTCCGGAACAAGCAAAACCATGTACATCCCTTCATTCAACAATTTTTCAGACAGGAATGAGATCGTGGCATTCATGCATCGCTATAGTTTTGGCACGATGGTAACAACAGTTGAGGGATTGCCGGTTGCTACCCACCTGCCCTTTTTGGTTATTGAAGAAGATGGCAAACTTTTTATCCGATCACATTTCGCAAAGGCAAACCCCCAATGGAAAGCGATCCCGGAAAATACTTCACTGGTGATTTTCAGCGAGCCCCATGCCTATATCTCACCTGCCAATTATGAAACGAAAAAAAACGTTCCAACCTGGAACTACATTGCCGTGCATGCCTATGGCAAGGCCCTGCTATTGGAAAGCTTTGAATTAAAAGCTGCTTTGCTAAAGCACACCATAAAAACTTTTGAATCCGGGTACTTGCAGCAATGGGATTCCCTACCGGACGATTATAAATTAAAAATGATGAACGGTATCGTAGCCTTCGAGATCGAAGTAAATGATCTGCAGGCCAAAAAGAAACTCAGCCAAAACCGCACGGAAACGGAGCAACAAAACATCATCCACTCCCTCGAAAACAGCTCGGATACGAACGAAAAGGAAATAGCTGTTTATATGAAGGAATTAAAGGGTGATATCAGGTAGTTGTTATCAGGCATCAGTTAATGGGACAAGAACCCAATACCCAATACCTGCCACCTATTTCGTCTCCGGCTCAGCCATCCTTGTTTCTGCATTGAAAAACCTGACGATCAAACGGTTATCGGTGTTTTGCGTAAAATATTTTACGGCCCAGCTGGCCAGCACACTCAATTTGTTTGAAAATCCTACCAGCGACATCAGGTGGACAAACATCCAAAGAAACCAGGCCGGGTAACCGTGAAAGTGTAGTTTCCATATATCGGCCACAGCTTTATACTGTCCAATAGTTGCCAATGATCCCTTATCGTAGTATTTGAAGGGTTCGGTATTTTCGCCGTTGATCAGGTGCAATAGGTTCTTAGCGAGATGCTGACCTGTTTGAATAGCGCCTTGTGCCATGCCAGGTATGCCATTCGGTGTTTCGGGCGTAACCATAGCGGCTACGTCGCCAATAGCAAATACATTTTGATAGCCGGTCACCCTGCTGATATCATCTGTTAATATACGGTTACCCCGAAATATACTTTCAGTTGGCAGACCATCCGGAACCTCACCCATCACACCGGCCGCCCAAAAAACGTTCCGAGTTTTAATAACCGTACCATCGTCAATCCTAAGCTCCTGTCCATCATAACTTTGAACATGTGCACTATTACGTATCTCTACACCCATGTTGGTTAGCGCCTTTTTTGCCGCATCCGCAGAAGCTGCAGACATGGCACCCAAAACCACGGGCTTGCCTTCAACAAGGTAAACATGCATATCGTCTTTTGAAAGCGTTGGATAGTCTTTATCAAGAACCAGATTGCGCATCTCGGCAAGCGCCCCGGAAAGCTCAACTCCTGTGGGACCACCACCTACGACAACAAAATTGAGCAAAGCTGCCTTTTCTGCCGGATCATTCGTAATTACTGCCTTTTCAAAATTCTGAAGCATAAAGCTTCGGATATTCAGCGCCTCACCAATATTTTTCATCGGCATCGTATAGTGCGCTATTTGCTGGTTGCCGAAAAAATTGGTATTGGCACCGGTTGCAATAACCAGATAATCGTATTCAATATCGCCAATATTAGCGGTCAGTGTATTTTTCTCAGCATTGATCTTTTGAACATCGGCCAGATAAAAATTAAAATTCTTTTGGCTGGTAAAAATTCGCCTAAGGGGAAATGCAATTGAATCTGCTTCAATCTGACCCATGGCAACCTGATATAACAAGGGCTGGAAAGTATGGTAGTTGTGTTTATCCAGTAATAAAACATCAACCGGTTTATCCTTAAGTTTCTTTGCCAGATTGATACCAGCAAAGCCGCCTCCAATGATAACTATGCGTGGACGCCCCGCGGTTTTTTTTAACTCCATTGATCTATGTTTTCCCTGCCCAAAATAAGTATAAAACCGGTTCATTTGAGAACATTAGGTCGATTTAATATGTTTTAACTAATTACGACCGATTTACTGTATTTTTATCGGCTTATAAAAACCTGTAAGCGTATTCTATGGCCAAAACGCAGCTTCATATCATCAAGATAGGTGGTAATGTGATCGACAGTTCGGAAAATCTGCATCATTTTTTGAAAGATTTTACGGCGTTAGATGGCTTAAAGATATTGGTACATGGCGGTGGTAAGATAGCCACCCAATTGTCGGCAGAACTTGGTATTGAGCCCAAACTGGTTGATGGCCGCCGGATAACTGATATTGAAACACTGCGTGTAGTAACCATGGTTTATGGGGGATTGATCAACAAAAATATCGTTGCCCAACTGCAGCAAGCGGGTAACAACGCTATAGGTTTAACCGGTGCCGATGGCAATTTTATCCGGGCAAAAAAACGGCCTGTAAAAACGATCGACTATGGATTTGTAGGTGATATTGATGAAGATTCTATCAATCCTGATAGTTTAGCACGACTTTTAGATGCTGGCTTTACACCTGTTTTTTGCGCCATTACGCACGACGGACAAGGACAGTTATTAAATACCAACGCCGATACCATAGCCTCTGCCCTGGCAGTGGCACTGGCGAAATTATACGACACCACACTGATCTATTGTTTTGAAAAGAAAGGTGTATTGCGTGATATTGAAGATGAAGATTCAGTGATCACGAACATAGATCCGAAAACCTATGAAGATCTGAAAGAACAAAAAGTTATTCATAGCGGCATGTTGCCAAAACTCGATAATGCTTTTGCAGCCATTAACCAGGGCGTTAGTGCAGTGATCATCGGGCGGTCGGACGAATTAGGGAATTTGAAGCTGGGGAAGGCTTTTGGGACAAAGTTGAGCGAGAGATAGAAATGCGGATTTCGGAATTATTGGAAATGCGGAATGCGAAATGCCAACTGCGAAATGAAAAATTGAATGAATAAGAAATTTTAATATTTAAAGCATAACAACTTAAGTTATAAGTCTGAAAATTATGAGTACATCTAAAAATATAGCGATACTGGGAAGCGGCAATATTGGATTATCGCTGGCAAAAGGATTGGTGAAGGCGGGCATCTATCAGCCGGAACAAATAACACTTACCCGCAGGAATGTAAAGGCTTTGTCGAGCCTGGCTGATAATGGGTATAATGTTACCGCCGATAACTCAAAGGCTGTGGCTGATGCTGAAATCATCGTGTTAGCTGTATTACCTCAGCAACTGAACAAACTACTTCATGAGATAAAGCCTGCAATTTGGGAACAACGACATTTACTGATCTCGGTGATTTCCGGTGTTACCTGTGCCGATATCCGGCAGCAGCTCGACCTGGATGTACAGGTTGTACGCGCTATGCCTAATACTGCCATCGCTATTGGTCAGTCTATGACCTGTATCGCAACAGACAATGCCTCCATTGAGAACACCGCTGTGGTGAAATCATTGTTTGATACGGTCGGTGTTACCATCCAGATCAATGAAGAATTAATGACTTCGGCCACAGCTTTGTGCGCGTGCGGTATCGCCTTCTTCCTGCGCTCAATACGCGCAGCTTCTCAAGGAGGTACCGAAATTGGTTTCCATGCCCATGATGCGTTAAAAATGGCCGCACAAACAGCCAAAGGCGCTGCCGACCTGCTCCTGCAATTAGCCTCACACCCCGAACAGGAAATTGATAAAGTAACTTCACCAAAAGGCTGCACCATTGCCGGCTTAAATGAAATGGAGCATAATGGCTTTAGTTCGGCTATGATCAAAGGCATTAAGACGTCGGCAGAGAAAGCGGCGGTGCTTTATGATAAGGAAGATTGATGTTGAATGCGAAATGCGGAATGCCAAGTGCGGAACTCGGAATGAATTGATTGCGGAATTAGTTTTTTTCCTCTGAGCGGATGCTGTAATCGTTAATATTACTGACTACACTTTCAAGTTCTTTTTCGTATGCAATTATTGACAGATCAATAGTATAGCGCGGTACTTTTCGAAATAGCTTATAAAACAGATTTACTTTGAATCGCTTAATAGCGTTTTCGTATTTGCCGATATAAGAATAAGGATCGTAAAGCTTCAATTGAAGAACATGTCCTGATGCCTCGCCGATTTCAATATCTTTCCAATAGTATGTTATTTGGTTATAATTATCACGTATATATTCATCGGTGACAATCAATATATTTTTGCCCAAAATAAAAGCAAAAGTCAACCGAATCCATTTAAACAGTAACAGGCAACCCATTGTCAACAAAATGGCTAACCAATAATAATCATGCTTAATATAGGCTCTGAATAACAAAGCTGAAACGAGTAAAGGCAAAAAAATAATTTGCCCAAAAATATTCCTTGTCAACCTGATCTGATATTCCATATGTCTCCACCTACGATAAAGGTAAAGATCTTTGAATTCTACTCCAAATAATAATGCCTTATCCTGTTCAAATTATCGTCTAACTCATACACCAAAGGAACACCTGTTGGAATCTCGAGATTAATTACTTCTTCATCATTCAGATGGTCAATATATTGGATCAGTGCGCGCAGACTGTTACCATGGGCCGCAATGATCACTTTTTGACCAAGTTTGATGCTGGGGATAATAGTTTCCTGCCAATAGGGCAATACCCGGGTCATGGTTTCGCTCAGGTTTTCTGTTAACGGGAGTTCTCTTGCTGTAAGGCCATTATAGCGGATGTCTCTACCCGGGTAGCGGGGATCGTCAACTGTCAATGCCGGCGGGTGTGCATGTGGGTCGCGGCGCCATTGGTGTACCTGCTCTTCTCCGTATTTGATGGCGGTTTCAGCTTTGTTGAGTCCTTGCAGGGCACCGTAAAAACGTTCATTTAGTCGCCATGACTTTTGTACCGGGATCCAAAGCTGGTCCGTTTCTTCGAGTATAATATCCAGGGTCTTAATAGCTCTTTTTAACACCGAAGTATAAGCGATATCAAAAGCATAGCCATTTTTTTTCAACGTTTCGCCGGCATGTTTGGCCTGCTGATATCCGTTTTCCGACAAATCAACGTCCGTCCAACCAGTAAACCGGTTTTCGAGGTTCCAGATACTTTCACCATGGCGTATCAATAGTAATTTATGCATGTACCAAAGTTAAGTGTAATTTGGTTGTTGTAGTTGTATTAGTTGTATTGGTTGGAGTGGATTGCTGTTGGGATAATTGGTTACTTTGATGTTTGAAATTGGCAAATGCGCCTTTATTTAGAATCACAGATTTCTATTGATGTCGCAGATTGCACAAATTTGACGGTCGCCTCAACCGATGCCCAATAACGCGCAGCAAATAACACAATGACAGCGCAGCGATATAACAAATGACGCACCCAACAACAGCGCAGCAAATGACTAATGACCTAATGACCTAATGAAGCACAGCAAATGACCAATAAACTTATGCCCAAAGTCTAATGCCCAATGTCTAATACAGTAAGTTTTTTTTACATTCAAATGATGATTTTACTATCTTGCAGGATAAACCAACCAAACCCTAATTACTATGGCATCAACAACTCCTGTTCAGGCCAAGGACGGCATTGCTAATCCTGCGCCTTTAGGCCTTTGCGCATTTGGCCTGACAACTATTTTGCTGAATCTTCACAATTCAGGTTTCTTCGAGCTAAATTCCATGATACTTGCTATGGGTATTTTTTACGGAGGTATAGCTCAGGTAATTGCAGGTATTATTGAGGCCCGCAAGAATAACACCTTCGGACTTACAGCATTTACTTCTTATGGCTTTTTTTGGCTCTCGCTGGCAGGCTTGATCGTATTACCGAAATTTGGCTGGATAGAAGAAACATCCAACAATGGTATGATCGCTTACCTGGCTTTATGGGGACTGTTTACTTTTGGCTTATTTTTCGGCACGCTAAGATTAAACAGGGCATTGCAATTTGTTTTTGCATCTTTGACCATTCTTTTTGCTTTACTGGCTATCAGTCATGCAACCGGAAACGCCGCTTTAATGCATTTCACAGGCTTTGAGGGTATTATCTGCGGGTTATCAGCAGTATATACCGGTATGGCCAATGTTTTGAATGAAGTTTACGGCAGGGTTGTTTTACCCGTGGGAACTGTTAACTGATTATATTTTGTCAAAAGATTTTAAGAAATATTATGTCATACCGGCTACACCAGAAGAAGTGTATCTGGCGCTTACCAATCCGCTTACTATCGAACTTTGGTCGGGCGAGGAAGCTATAATGTCAACAGAACCCGGATCTGAATTTTCACTTTGGGGTGGCAGTATTGAAGGTAAGAATTTAGAATTCGAAGAAAATAAAAAGATAGTTCAGCAGTGGTATTTTGATGGTGAGCCTGAAATTTCTATCGTTACTATTAAACTGCATGTGGGTAAAAATAACAGCACTTCTGTCGAACTTCGACACAGCAATATACCCGATGCAGCATATGAAGACTTTGCCAGCGGATGGGATGACTATTATTTTCAGCCCCTGGCAGAGTTTTTCTCTGAAGGTTAATGTTTGCTTTTCACTAATTAAGGGTTAAGATAACTCTTTCATTGATCTTGCGGCCTCTTGCTGTTTTATTTGAAGCGACCGGTTTAGTATTACCGAAACCAATAGCGGTGATGTTTGCAGCAATTACGCCTTTATTGGCCAGGTACCCTTTGATCGCTTCCGCCCTATCTTTCGATAACTTAAGATCAGCCTCAGACTTTCCGGAATTCGCAACATAAACTTCTATCTTCAGCAATTGCTTTTTGCTGATTATCAACTGCACTAATTTGTTAAGATCAGGAAAAGCACTTTCACTGATGACAGCAGTTCCCGAATAAAATTCAAGACTACGCATAGTATTAGTGACAACACGCCAATCTTCAAGCGTCAATTCAGATTTTGCTTCAACTTTAGCTACCGGTTTTTCTTCCGGAAGCGGACAGCCGCTACCATCCACTTTGGCTCCTGCCGGCGTATTCGGGCACTTGTCCAGGAAGTCGGGCACGCCATCACCATCGTTGTCTTCCGCATACCTGGCAATGATCTTATTGGCAATTTCAAGGTCGTTGTTTAGCTTATTATTTTTTACCTTAAGTTGCTCTATCTGATCATCATAGGCTGTTTGCATCCTTTTTTCACGAAGTTGCGCTTCGTCAATTAATGCTGATGCCCGGCTAACACTTGCCAGATGCGGCTTACGATGATCGCCTAAAATAAATTCAAGACCAATGTGGGTATAAGAAAACCGATCATTGGTACCACCATATTTGTAACCATCTACATCATCTGTATTAGAAAAATTAACCTGGTATCCCAGATCAAGGTTAATAGCCCGGGTCAGATTAAATTTAATACCCGCCGCCAGTGGGAAATAAAATGCACTGGAAGAAGGCATATATACCGGACTTGTAAAATACGAATGTAAAACGGGTGTATAACTCATGATGCCGCCGCCGATGCTCAGGTAGGGCTCTGCAACACTGTGATGCTTACTATTGTAAAAATGAGCTACTGTAAAATTTGCACTCAGGCTGGCCGACCAGTTGATCTTAGTATCAAATGAGGAGTAAAGATATGCCCCGCTTGATAAGATCTGCTGCGCATGATCTCCACGTAATTTTCCGGCAAAAAAATCGGCCTGAAGCCCAAATTCATAGGATAACTGATCTTTGATATTAAGACCGTAACCCAATTGCACGTCGGGTGATGTGAAATCCTGACGCGAATTGTAGCCTACCAGGGTATATGGGGTGGACAAACCGGCAGATAATCCTATTGTCCAGGTACTGTATTTAGAAGTATAGTTGGGGCTTTTAGTTTGGAGAATAACTGCCGTATCCAAATTTTGTGCAGACAAATGAACACCAGTTATTACAAATGCCAACATTATTATGGCTTTTCTAAGGCCTTTTCCTATCATCACCAGAGTATTAAAAGCGAGGAAAGGTAGCGAATTCTTTCCTTAAAGGAAAAAATATTTAATTATTAATACGAAATATTATTTTGTGCAGCCACTTTTCAGCAATCTTCCTGGTAATTACTGAACCAGGCACCTATATTACAAGGCGCTTTTTTCCAGGGCCTGACAAATATCAGCCAGTATATCGGCTGCCTTTTCTAAGCCGCTTGAAATACGGATCAAACCCGGTGTAATACCAACAGCCAGGCGTTCGGCATCGGTAAGCTTTGAATGCGTAGTACTGGCCGGATGCGAAGCTATGCTGCGCGAGTCTCCCAGGTTAGCAGTAACGGAAAGCAGTTCCAGCGAATCGAGAAACTTACGGCCTGCTGCCAGACCACCTTTTAGTTCCATGCAGAACACACCGCCACCAGCTTTCATTTGCTTTTTGGCAATATCATATTGTGGATGACCGGGCAAAAAAGGATATTTAACCCAGGCCACATGGGGGTTAGATTGTAAAGCCTGCGCTATATTAAGCGCATTCTCGCAATGACGCTGCATACGTACGTCAAGGGTTTCAAGGCTTTTACTTAAAATCCAGGCATTAAACGGAGACAAAGATGGGCCGGTATTGCGGCAAAATAAATAGATCTCTTTAACCAGCTCGGCATTACCAACAATTACACCGCCAAGTACCCTTCCCTGCCCGTCAATCCACTTAGTAGCGGAATGTACCACCAGGTCGGCACCAAAATCAATGGGCCTTTGTAATAGCGGCGTAGCAAAGCAATTGTCTACGTTCAGTATCAGCTTATGTTTTTTTGCAAATTGTCCAACCCGCTCCAGGTCAATTACTTCCAACTGCGGATTGGTTGGTGTTTCCAGGTAAACCATTTTGGAATTAGCTTGTACAGCTGCTTCCCAGGCAGCCGGATCTCCGGCTGGCACCAGGGTGCTTTCAATACCAAAGCGTTGTAAATATTTGGTAACCAGCGTATAGGTACTACCAAAAACCGAGCTGCAGCAAATCAGATGATCGCCCTGCTTTAACAATGCAAACATGGATGAAAATATAGCGCTCATGCCGGTTGCGGTCGCAAAACCGGCATCGGCACCTTCTAGTGCACACATTTTGGCGATAAATTCATCTACATTGGGGTTACTGAAACGACTGTATATATTATCGTCAGACTCGTCAGCAAATGCCGCACGCATGGCCTCAGCTTCATCAAATGTGAAACTACTGGTCAGATATAACGGTGTAGTGTGTTCGTGCTGAGAGGTTTGAGTTGTACGAATACGAATAGCCTGCGTAACAGGGTCAAGCTTTTTAGACATGGTTAACGTGAATGTAAGAGATATAATTGGTTTGTTTAAACAGCAGGGTGTACAAACACCTGCGTTTTAATGCTCGCACCAGAACCCATCAGAGTAGCTGCTACCGAACAATATTTATTGATTGAAAGATCAACAGCGCGGCTTGCTTTATCAGGATCAATATCACCGTATAAATGAAATTCGACGTTGATCTCTTTCCATAATGAAGGTTCTTTACCGGCTTCGCGTTCGCCGCTAATGGTCATTTTATAGTCCACAACTTCCTGGCGCTGCTTTTTTAGTATGCTGATCACATCAATTGCTGAACAACCTCCAAGGCCCATTAACAGCGTTTGCATCGGACGTACACCAAAATTTTCGCCGCCGCTTTCGGGGCTGCTATCCATTTTTATAGAGTGTCCGTTCTGATCGGTAGCCACGAAACCGAAATCTCCGTTTACGCGCGATAATTGAATTGTTGGCATATCATTTTGTAAAAGTTTCAAATTTACAACTTTTACTCGTGAATATTGCGTTTGATACATTAGCTGGCTCATAATTGTGACTTTTAGTAAATAAAACCCTTACATTGGTTAAATGAAAAAGGAATTGCTGTTATTGCTTTCTATGTTTTTTGTTTTGAATTGCCTTGGTCAGAAGCATTTGCTGTCGTATGATGATCTGAAATTCATCATTACAAACAGCCTTCAAAAGACTGATACGTTTATGATGGCAAAAGGTTATACCATTACGATAAAAAACACACGCACCAATAACAGGACATATAGTTCATTATCAAGCGATTTACATATTGATGTTAATGTACGACAAGACGGCAAAAGGCTGTTGATAGAAATGGAAACCAATGTGCTTTCACAATACGATCTGATACATAATTCAATAGCCCAATACCTCAACAAAGAATCTACAACTGTTGACGTACAAACCTATGTCGTCAAAGATCTGGGTACCATTTATATCACCGTTACTGATACAGCCCCCTACGACCCACTAAAACGCGAATATGATATCCATTTAGTGCCTGATAAACGGATCACTGCATATAATTAGGGAATTGGTGGTATTGGGAATTAGGGCATTGGGATTGGGAAAAGCTATAAAAATCAGCGCAATCAGACATCGGGGGGTAATAGATCAAATTTTTATTTGCTGAAGATGATGTACCAGATGTTCTACATAATCGTTGGACAGGAATTCAACGGTATGAAAGCTTTCTACGTCTTTACCGTTATCACATAGCACCTGCCATCTGTCTTCGGGGTATTGGCTTAGCACCCTGGTGATCTGGGTATTGAGCAAACGCCAAAGTTCCAGCAGGTCATTAATTTCCATTTCATGGTAGTGCTGGGTAGCAACCCATTCGTTCTGGTGATAGATCAATTTGAAATTCTCTTCATAGGTGCATCTGATAAATCTTTGCAGATTGATCATGGCACTATCGCACAAATGGCCGATGATTTCTTTGTTCGACCACTTATCCGGCGCCCGACGATACAACCAGTCAACAGGCTTGTTTTTAAGCTCTTGCAAAAATCCGGTAATAACAGGTGTGAGGTTATCCACAAAATAGGCCATGATATGGAAAAGTTTGGTTTAAAGGTACTGCAATTTAGCACTACCTTCAAGCACTGAACTATAGCGATGGCCCTGAATTATATCTGGATAGCATTTTTTATCATTGCGTTTATTATAGCGCTGGTGAAGTTGATCTTTTTAGGCGATACCGAAGCCTTCAAGACAATTGTAGATAGTTTATTCAGCTCATCACAAACTGCTGTGATGGATATAGCCCTGCCGTTAGCAGGCGCCATGACGCTTTGGCTGGGCATTATGAAGATAGGTGAAAAAGCCGGCGCAATCCGGTTTTTATCGCGCATAGTAGGTCCGTTCTTTAAACGCATATTTCCGGAGATACCCGATAATCATCCTGCAATGGGTAATATCATGATGAGTTTTTCGGCCAATTTACTCGGACTTCTAAACGCCGGTACGCCATTGGGCCTGAAAGCAATGGACAGTTTGCAGGAGCTTAATCCCAAAAAAGATGAGGCATCCAATGCCCAGATCATGTTTCTGGTGTTGCTTACGTCGGGGATGCAATTGCTTCCGGTTAGTATCATTGCACAGCGGGCGATCATGCATGCTAAAGACCCGACCGATATTTTCATCCCCTGCATTATTGCAACCTATGCTTCTGCAGTTATTGGCATGATCGCCGTAGCCATAAAACAGCGAATCAGGCTCTTCGACAATGTAATTATAAGCTGGCTTGGCGGCGTTACCTTGTTTATTTCCTGTTCGGTATGGTATATCACTACACATTTGAGCAAAGAACAGATCAGCACCTTTTCGAAAATAACAAGTAACTTTTTATTATTCCTGATACCGGTTATTTTCATTACCGGTGCACTGATCAAAAAAGTAAATGTTTTCGAAACTTTTATCGAAGGCGCTAAATCGGGTTTTGAAACCTGCATCAAGATCATCCCCTATCTGGTAGCCATGCTGGTAGGTATTGCTGTATTTAAAAGCTGCGGTGCGCTGGGATATTTAAATGATGGCTTGCGCTTTGTTGTGGCTAAAGCAGGTTTAGATACCAGATTTGTTGATGCGATGCCGGTTGCCTACCTAAAGCCTTTAAGCGGATCGGGTTCAAGGGCAATGATGATCACTACCATGCAAAGTTATGGAACCGACAGTTTTGCCGGACGTCTGGGATGCATTTTCAATGGATCAGCCGATACTACATTCTACATCGTTGCGCTATATTTCGGATCGGTAGGCGTAAAGAAATCGCGCTATGCGATCTCCTATGGTTTGCTGGCTGATTTTGCAGGTATTGCCGCTGCAATATTTGTGGGTTATTTGTTTTTTGGATAGAGAAGTGGATAATAGTAATGAGAAGCGAAACGGGAAATAACCACATTTACATCTTAAGCCGGCAGTTTG
>CAISPD010000211.1 GCA_903887275.1 uncultured Mucilaginibacter sp. | reverse complement strand
TTGTACTTACTGACATCGCAGAAGCAGATGCCCGAATTGCAATATGGGATGCCAAGTATTTTTATCTTTTCTGGCGCCCGGTAACTGCATTGAATGCCAATGCGGATGGCGGTGTAACTAATAATTATACCAAATGGACGCCTTTATTGGCTACACCTCCGCATCCATCATACCCATGCGGCCACTGCGGAACTGTGCAGGCTGGCTTTGATGTACTCATAAAATTCTTTGGCGATAACAATACCATTGAACTACATACTACTACAGCGGGTGAGCCAACCAGGACCATTAAATCTTTAAGCGAAGGCGAATCAGAAAACAGTTGGAGTCGTATATATGGCGGTATCCATTATCCTACAGACAATGATGCCTCAACTAAATTAGGCCAACTGGTAGCAGCCTATGTATTGACAAATGGGCCTATGCTGAAGTAATTTGATTGAAGAAGTTGTATAAGTTGTACTGGTTATATTGGTTTGAATAATCTTTGAAAAATAACCAGTACAACTACTTCAACCAATACAACTACTTCAACCAATACAACTACTTCAACCAATACAACCCCTATATTTGCCTGCATGGAACTCAATTTATTTGAACGGCATGTATATGCTGGCCGCCGGCAGGTATTAAAACAAAATTTTGGCAATGATGGACTGATCCTGTTGCTGGGAAATGAGGACAGCAGCATGAATTATAAAGATAATTGCTACCCATTCAGACAGGACAGCAGTTTTCTTTACTTTTTTGGGCTCGATGTCCCCTCCCTGGCTGCAATTATAGATACAGATTCGGGAGAAGAAGTGATTTTCGGCAACGAACTTACGATAGAGGATATTGTATGGACAGGCACCTTGCCAACGATCAACGAAATGGCAGGCATGGTCAATGTTTCAACAACCCAGCCCTATGCCGAAATCATCCATTACGTTCACAAGGCATTATCCGAAAACCGGAGAGTACATATTCTCCCCCCCTATCGCCCCGAGAATAAAATCAAATTGGCATCCTGGTTCAATACCAGTTTGGAAGATATTGCGGATGTTATTTCCGTAAAACTCATAAAAGCTGTGATCGCACAGCGGGTCATAAAAACACCCCTTGAGGTTGCCGAATTAGAGAAAGCTGTCGATATCAGTATTGATATGATGACAGCCGTTATTAAACATACACGCCCCGGAATTAAAGAATACGAACTCGTAGCTAAAGCCTGTGAAGTTGCAGCAGCAAACAATGCCCGCCTGGGGTATCCGGCCATTATCACCACTCATGGACAAACCTTACATACCCACTATTATGGTAATACGTTAACAGAAGGGCGCATGGTGCTGAGTGATATAGGTGCCGAAAATCAGTTTCATTACGGTGGTGATCTTACCCGCACCTTCCCGGTTGGCGATAAATTTACCGAACGCCAGGCAGAGCTATATGAAGTAGTACTCAGCTCAATGGATCATGCTATTAGTATGTTGAAACCCGGTACCCGGTACCGCGATATTCATCTTGCAGCATGCCTTAAACTGGCCGAAGGGCTGAAACATGCAGGGATCATGAAAGGCGACCCAGCCGATGCCGTAGAAGCCGGAGCACATACTATGTTCTTTCAATGTGGTCTTGGACATATGCTCGGTATGGATACGCACGACATGGAAGATCTGGGCGAACCGTACGTTGGCTACACTGATGAACTCAAAAAGGAAACTTCCCTGTTCGGTTTGAAATCATTGAGGTTAGGACGCGAACTGGAAGCCGGTTTTGTACTTACAGTAGAACCAGGAATTTACATCATTCCTGAACTAATTGATCGCTGGCAAGCTGAAAAGAAATACACCGAATTCATCAATTACGACAAACTGAATACTTACCGCGATTTTGGAGGAATACGCATCGAGGATAATTTCCTGATCACTGAAAGCGGATACAAGTTATTAGGTAAATATCTGCCTAAATCGCTTCAGGAGATCGAAGCACTCAAAGGGTAAGTGTTGGGTATTGGGCATTGGTCATTTGGCATTTGGCATTTTTTGTGAAGGAGTCTATGAATTGTAGACTATGGACTATGGACCATGTGGACCGTTGGCTATCGACAAAAAATCAATGCAGCACTTTTGGCCGATCCCTGGTTAGCGGCTTAAAATAGTTATTGTCCTCGAGCCAGTCGGCCAGGCGTTGGGGCCAGGTATTAACTGACTTCAATTTTGAGCGATATCCCATATTAAAACCGTGGTCGCCTTTACCGAGAATATGAGCTTCAACCTGCGCTTTGGACGACCGATAGGCAAGCAATAATTTCACAATAGAAGGCGAGCAACATTGATCGTCATTTGCTGCTAATAAAAATATTGGCGGGGCATTGGCTGGTACTGTGTCAGGAACGAATAATGGGCCCGGATAGATCTGAATGAGGAAGTTAGGTTTAGCACTCAATCTGTCAACTGCATCAGTAGACTCATTTTGAACATTTTCAGGCTCAAATGCAACCATATCAACCACCTCTCCTCCGGCCGAAAATCCCATTAATCCAATACGATTTGTATCTATAGCATATTGGCTTGCCAGACTACGTACCAGGCGAATGGCACGAAATCCATCCTGGCTAGCGTGAACTTCTATTTTATAAGGTGAATTGGTATCTCTTGCTAATCTATACTTGAGTACAAATACTGTTATTCCAAGACTATTTAAAAACTTTGCCGGATCGACGCCTTCTGCATTGTAAACTAAAAGCCGATGCCCGCCACCCGGACAAATAATCACTGCCGAACCGTTGGCTTTATCTTTGGGTGGCAAAAAAACAGTAAGTGATGGATTGTTGATATTTTTAACCCAGTAATCTTTGGCCTGTTCGGGAACGTCTTTAAGCTTTTCAAATCCAGGCGCCCCGTTTGACCACAGCGGTATCACTAAAGGACTGTTCTGGGCGAAGGAAAATACCGGAATCAGTAAAAATAACAACAGGCTTCTTTTGAGCATATGTTTTAATTTAAAATGCTGCTAATCATAAACTACTTACTTGCCGATTAGTCCGGGCTCGAAAATACTTTGATCAACGGGTGCTCCCGCAACCAGGTCGTGGTATTTTTCTACCTGCACTAATTTGTCATTGATCCAGAATTTACATAATGTTTCGCTCCAGCCGCCTTTTAATTTGGCATGATTTTCAAAGGTTCCTTCTTCCTTGGTATCGCCTTCATATTTGATAAATCGCACGGGGACAAGATTCTCCTGATCAATCCATAATTGGTTTACTTTTTCACCAGATCTATCGGCACCGATCACATAAACCGGGTTACCCTTCCAGATATCTGCATGAAACTTTCCCAGGTCGTAGTGTAAATCTTTAAAATGTTCCAATAATTTGCTAAAAGTTTCGAAATACATCCCGCCTAAAAAGAATATCAATTCATTTTCATTCTTATAAGACCGACCCAATTTGTGTTTATTAAAAACATAAGTAGAATCCGATTTAAAAATGATCCCGCTACCACTTTTCAAACTATCAAAATCAATCCTGAGCTTATCGGGGAACAGAATATGCTCGTACCAAACCTGAGATTTAAACAGGCTATCATTCTTATACATTTCTGTTGTTTGGTTGAACGACAGCGTACGATGCCATTTGCCATGGTACCTGGAATACATTTTTTGTAAAAGTGTAGTTGAATTTAATTCAGCAGGTTTTGCCAAAGGCAAAAGCAGAATCAAAAAAGCTGTGTATAATTTCATTTCAATTGTTTTAACTGCTGAATTCCTGGTAAGCTGCCTCTAATCCCCTGTTTATGCCATCACCTTGCCAGTCAGTTATACCCGGAATTGATTTTGCCTGCAATATTTCTTCCCTGGATTTGCCGGCCTTGATGCTGGTCTGTACAAAATCGGCCAATTTTTCAAGGAAGTTTTGCATGGCTTTCAGGTCTTCCCTTGTTCCTATTACTTTTTCCGGATCAAAAGCATGGCCAAATACGAATATCGTATCCTTATTAAATTTCTTTTGTGCCAGCTCCAGCGCCAGGGGCCAGTTTTTGACCGATGCACCTGCACTTTTATCAACAAAAGGATATCGACGATTAAAGACCAGATCGCCCATGTGAACTACATTGGCATGTTCGAAGTGGATTATCGTATCACCATTGGTATGACCTGCGCCAAAATAATAGGCTTTGATATGTTCGTCCCCAACTTTTATTTTCCAGGTATCAGTAAATGTAGTATCCGGATAAAGTTGCTGATCCTCTTTCTTCTGGGCAATTGCCACATTTTTTTGATTGGCAAGCGAATTGACATGTGCTGCAACATTCTTTACAATGCCTTTAAAAGCAATATTACCGCTGGTATGATCACCATGGTGATGAGTATTGATCAGCCACTCAAAAGGTTTATCAGTTTGCTTTTGTAACTCTGCGATGAGGTGTTTTGCAGGGTCTGGAAATTCCGCATCCACAACTACAATACCTTCCTTGTTGACCAACCAAACTATTGTACCGCCTTGTTCAGCAAACCAACCGACATTATTTCTGAGGGTTTTGAACTGATAAGAAGGATCTGATAAAATTGAAGCAAAACTTCTTTTACCTAATAACGTGAATGCACCAGATGCAATTGCTGCACTCAACAAAAAGCTACGACGTTCCATGGATCGATTTTTTAAGTAATTTAGAAAATGTTTGGATAAAAAAGCCAAAAGTGATACAAAATTACCTTATGATGTTGATTAACAAGCTGGTATAACTGTGGCTTCTAAATAAAAGAGTTAAGGCCTGTAACATTTATATCGCCTGATGCGTAAGGTTAATAAAGCAACAGATCATCCATGAAAAACTTGTTTTATTTATTGATTGCCACTTTATTTGTTTTAGGAATAGCTTCATGTAAAAAAGGAAGCAATATAAAGCCAGGCAAGGGTATTGAATTAAACTTAAGCGCAACTCAGCTACAACAGGCTTCGGGCAATAATGATTTTACTTTTAATTTATTACGCAGTGTTTCAAAGGCAAACACCAGTGGAAGCAACCTGATGTTATCGCCATTAAGTGTAAGTATGGATTTAGGACTTACGAGCAACGGAGCCCATGGCACAACGCTTGATTCTATACGTACAACGCTGGGATTTGGCAATTTTAGCCAGGACGAAGTAAACAGCTATTACAATAAACTGATCAATGATCTGCCGCAACTCGACCCAAACACGACGCTAAAAATTGCAAACTCAATCTGGTACAGGCAAACATATAGTGTTTTGCCATCCTTCCTTGAAACCGGAAAGACAAGCTACCTTGCCAATATTCAAGCGCTTGATTTTACTAATCAGGCCTCAGTCAATACCGTTAATAATTGGGTAAGTGACCAAACAAACGGGAAGATCAAAAAAGTGATCAGTTCAATCAATGATGGCGATATTATGTTTCTGATCAATGCTATCTATTTTAAAAGCATCTGGGCCAATAAGTTCAACACAGCCTCTACTAAACCTTCAAACTTTTTGCTGACGGACAATAGCGAGATAGAGACTAATTTTATGAATGCCGAAATACCTTGTAATTTTTATACCGGCACAGACGCGACAGTCCTTGAATTGCCCTATTCAAATAACAAGTACAGCCTGGTCATGGCAATGCCTGCTGCTGGTCAAACATTAAACAATTTTGTTTCATCACTTAATAGTTCCAGCTGGCAAACACTAACCTCCAGGCTGGCAAGCGGCTCGGCTCAGGTATCGGTTCCAAAATTTCAATTCAGCTATGCATCAAGTTTAAAAAACTCACTTTCGGCTATGGGAATGGGTATTGCATTTTCTAAAGTTGCCGATTTTACAAATATTAACCCGGCAGGCAATCTCCAGATAACTGATGTTATGCATAATACTTTTATATCGGTGGATGAAACCGGAACTGAGGCAGCAGCAGTTACAACGGTTACTGTAGGTACCACAGCAGTATTACTCAACCAGATAAAAATCGACCATCCCTTCTTTTTTGCTATTCGCGAAATGAAAAGCGGGTTGATATTGTTTGCCGGCACCGTAGTTAATCCGGCTCAAAGCGGCTTATAAAAACCCCTCCGGGAAACCCGGAGAGGCAATTGTTATATAGGTAAGACTCTTCAGAATTTATTGATCACACCGAGTCCGGTACAAGCATCCCAACCCGGCCCGGCACTATAACCCACATTATTGATCGTGGTATTATTATTGCCCAGGGTAATATCCCGGGCAAGCGAAGGATTTGCATAAAGGGTAGGATTAATAAATCCCGCTGGTTTACCCTTCTGCTGATTGATTCTGGCTACTAATCCGGCATATAAAGGTGCAACCGCACTTGTACCACCCACTACTGTCGGTATACCGTCTACCAACACCTTATAGCCTGTAAACCGGTCAGCGCTGCCTGCTACATCCGGCACGCCACGGCCGACAAAACGAGAATTGATGGAAGGCGGCACATTAGCGCCAGCCTGGTATGAAGGAAGCGGGAAAAACTCACTAACTCCACCACCACTGGCAGAAGTATCCGATTCGTGCCAGACAACTTCCGAAACAATAGTGTTTTCCTTTACATATAAACTGGTCCCCCCGCAGGAAAGCACATAGGGACTAGAAGCCGGGAAATTAACATGTACCAGCCCGTCAGTAGCGAGATCAGCAGACCCCGCATCGCCGGCTGCGACGCAAACTGTAACTCCGAGCAAGGATGCCGCTTTAAATGCCTCGTTCATGCTTACCTTTGTCTGGTCTGTCCAATTGATCTCTGCAGATCCCCAGCTGATTGACAAAACGGATGGCTTATTAACCTTGTCGTGAATTGCTGTAGTTATGGCATCCAGAAAACCCTGATCGGTATTCGGTGCAAAATAAACTATAATTTTTGCGCCCGGTGCCACTGCCCCGGCTACCTCGATATCTAACATAACCTCCAAATCGGCACTTGTTGGTGTCGACGGAGTGTTTACACCATTGTCAACTGAAACAGTTTTGATCGATGGCGCCTTGATACCCAAACCATTAAAATAATTTGTAAGGTCATTAGTTCGATATCCACCACCAAGCTCCAGAATCGCTATCGTTTGTCCTTCACCATCAAATCCGCCAGGAAATCCATAAAATTTAGCGATCTGATCAGCTGAATAAGACGCAATCACATTTGCTGCCGTTAGCGTTGTATTGTCAAATGGAAACGCTTTGAACATTGGTCTGGCAATTGGTCTATTATCAAGTCCAAATACCCCTTCTACGATACCTTTTAAGCTTGCAGGAACAAAAATTTCACCTTCTCTTACACGAATGGCATTGCCATCCCGATCAGTTGAACTCCCCAATTTTACACCAAAAGCCGATTCCATATCAGCAATTGTGCCTGTAAGCACCACACTTCGCCTGGCTAGATCGGCTTCAACTACACTCAAATGGAAACTATTTGCGAAGGCTTCAACTTTCTTTATATCCTGCTGTGCTGCCCCATATGATTTCTCATAGGAATCGTGACTGAGGACTTCTCCAGCTGCAAGCTTGTCCTCGATCGATTTTTTTCGCCGAAGACGAACGGTTACTTCGATGGTCGAAGTCCTGTTAATTTGCTCAGATACAGGTTGAGAATGGGTTGCCTTTTTACTGCCAGCAATGGCTACCCGCTTTATTATACCCATACTTGTTTATTTATTTGATCAAAACAAATATAAGCTTGCCTTAAAAAACACAGCAAGGTAGCGTTACGTAATTTGATACGGGTTTTTACGCCGAAATAACCGGGTGAAAAAACGATTCCTGCAGGAAAGAACGGATACCATTTTTGATCTGGTTTAAAATATGTTTGGGTACATTACATCTGCTAGCGATGCAATTACAATGTTGGTCGAACTCTAATTCGCCCAAAACATCGCCCTGATCTACCACCAGAAATTGCCTGTCTTTACTTGGCAATATGGCAATACTACGCTCGTCCTTTTGTTTAAAGTTAATTAGCAAATGAAACTGATAACGCGGATTGAAAACTGCTTTTCGTAACATGATGAATCCTTTCTTTTTCAAAACTCAATTAATGTTCTGGATGAAATATTACAACAAACCTAACGATTGGCACTTGCAGAAATTGCCGGATAAAGATTACCTTTTTGTTAAAAAATGCTAAAAAAACACTGTTAGAACATGTAAAAAAGCAATCCATATTATAACAAAATAAGCTAACAACTGAACCGGCATCATTGTTTGTTTTAATTAACAGCTAACAATAATTTTGAAAAGATGTTATAAGTAATATAAATGACAGCTTTATGGGAAATTTTCAGGAAATGATCAATGGTGAAAAACCAGTTTTGGTCGACTTTTCAGCCGAATGGTGCGGGCCCTGTAAAATGATGCCTCCTATCCTTAAGGCGTTAAAAGATGAAATTGGAGACAAGGCAACAATTCTAAATATAGATATTGACAAGAACCCCGCTGTTGCCAGTAAATACCAGATACAAAGTGTACCAACGGTTGTGATCTTTAAAAAAGGTCAATCTGTCTGGCGGCAAAGCGGTGTTGTACAAGCCGCACACTTAAAAAGGATCATTGCCCGGTTTATTTAATTTTTTGAACTGCTCCGCCCAATTTGCCTATAAATAACTTAACCACCATTGAGAATGGCTTTGCTTGTATTTGCTGTACCAACGACAAGGAAAATAAAGTATGACCAGGATCAATAGCCAGACCAAATATACTCCGCCCAGGCCAAAACCAAATTCATCGGGTTGGAAAACCGGCGGCATATGATGTTGGCCTATAATTTCACTGCTTTTAAAGCCGGTTGCATAAAATGCAATAACATTCAATATTTTCAAGAGATACCAGTGACATAAATAATAGAAGAAGGGCACATTACCATAAACAATCAAAACCGAGGCAAACTTATTGCTGATCTTTTCAGTACCAGCAAGAATTAGCAATGCCGGGCCAATGGTCATACTCAAATACACCAGCGATGGTGGGTATTTAGATACATTAAAAAATGAAATTATGGTCAATGCACTAGTGTTTTGTACCGACCATGGCGCTGGGTCGCCATAACCATTTAAAAAACGAAGAATAAAAAACATGGCCAGCACACCTAAACCTGCATATAACAATACTTTCCGGCGCTTTGCTGCATCATAACTATTCGTGTACAAGGTACCCAAAGCATAACCAATAAACATCAGGCCAGCCCATGGCAGTAAAGCGTAGGCTGCCAACATACCTCTGCCTTTAGAGAAAGGAATAAAGCCATTAAAACCAGCGCCAGAAAACAGCAGTTTGCCTGCAACCGTATCGTTAATAAATGGAACCTTTACCAGATCAAAAATATTATGCCCAAATACCAGCACAACACCAGTTGCAGCAACAACAGGTAAAGGCAGCCAAACCATCAGACCTAACAAGATCATACTTCCGCCGATGGCCCAAATCACCTGTAAAATAAAAATATGGTATAGAGGGTCGAGTGTTATAGCCAGGGTAATAATCAAAAATTCAACCGCAAGAAGCCAAAGTCCGCGTTTTAATAAAAACACACTCAATTGTTTTTTTGTCCGCCTTGTACCGGCCAGGTAAGCCGAAATGCCACTGAGGAAAACAAATGTAGGCGCACAAAAATGGGTGATCCATCTGGTAAAAAACAATAAGGGTGTAGTAACAGCCAGATCTGTGGGTTCGGGGTGATGAAAATTAAAGAAATCCCGCACATGATCAAGCGCCATGATCAGCATTACTAGCCCGCGTAAAATATCAATGGACGATATGCGCTGTTTTGGGCCCGGTTCTTTAAGCATGCCGTTTGCAGGCAATATATTTGCTAATGTCATGATTGTACTTCGGTTTTGCGTTCCCCTAACATATACAGTTGATACTTAGCAAACAACGTTTGTTTTACCTTTAACCCGAAGAAAGCACAGCAGGCCTGTATTTATAATAAACCAAATTTTAATAATCAGCCTTTATTTTGATATCTGATGGAAACATGGGACCAATGCAGGGAAAATAAATCCCAGTAAAAACAAAAAAATGGTCTTTTATTAATTAACTTATTGTGTTACTTTTACACAATAACACCAATTAACCAAACCAATTATGACTTCAAGACGCGAATTCTTAAAGACTTCTGCGCTGGTTTCTGCAGGCTTATTAGCTGCTCCCAGCCTGTTTGCTTATGATAAAAAATATATTGGCTTACAATTGTATACCGTTCGGGATGCGATGGGCAAGGATGCGGCTGGTACACTTGCCAGGGTTGCTGAAATAGGCTTTAACTCGGTTGAAGCTACTTATGGCAACGGCAAATATTATGGTACTGATCCGAAAGTGTTTGCTCAATTGATCAAACAAAACAACCTGATAGCACCAAGTGCGCATTACCTGCTTGGCGAAGAGGCAAAAAGTCAGGGAACTTTGCTGAATGGCTGGGATAAAGCAGCAGATGATGCGGCTTCAATAGGGCAAAAATTCATGATCTGTGCCTGGCTTTCGCCGAATGAAAGGGGGAGTCTGGATCATTACAAAAAACTGGCAGATGACTTTAACCGAGCCGGTGAAATCAGCAAAAAAGCTGGTTTGCAATTTTGCTACCATAACCACGATTTTGAATTCATACAGGAAAACGGCAAATACCCTTACGAGATATTATTAGAGAATACAGACAAGAATCTGGTTAAATTCGAAATCGATCTATACTGGTTAACTCGTGCCGGACAAGATCCGGTGGCCCTGATCGACAAACATCCCGGACGTTTCCCGCTTTGGCATGTGAAAGACATGGATAAAACAGAAAAGAAGATGTTTACCGAAGTTGGAAATGGGGTGGTTAACTTCAAAAGAATATTTGAACACACGAAAAAAGCCGGTTTAAAATATTTCTTCGTAGAGCAGGATATATGTCCGGGCGATCCGTTCAACAGCATAACCCAAAGTATATCATATATCAAAAAGAACCTCGTGTAAATCTAAATAATGACTGACTAAAGCCGGGCACGAGGCCCGGCTTTTTTTATTTAGGGCCAGATACTTTTTAGCGGTGTATAGCTGAGTCGACTGGTTTGAAATCCTTGGCTTGCGTCTAAACTGATGGCCGAAAACGGCTTTGCAGGGAAAAATATCGAGGTCATGGTAGTTAGACCGCCGTCGGCAAATAGCTCAACCGACGAAGCATCAATAACAATGGTAAGATCTGAGCCTTGAATTTTCGCAATTCGATTTGTAGCAATTTTACGCACAAAATTATTACTGAAACCCGACTCACCTGCCCGACTACGATCAATAAACCATTGATTCCCGGAATCGTCGAAACCAACTACTAATTTTTCTTTTCGATCATTTGAGAAGGTTATCGAAAAACTTTTTAATTGTGTTGTTTTAAGTTTCAGCATAAAACTACCTGAATGTGTATTAATGCCGTACTGATGTTGTTTTGCATTAAGTATAATCGTTTTTCCGCTAATTGCACCTAATTCTTTTACCGGCTTTGATGCTAAATAATATTGCGATGCTTCTTTCACTAGTTTCATCTCACGAGGAATGGTCATAGCGCTTCGCCAGATTTTAGTGGGCACAATATTGGCATAATCCCAATTGCTCATCCAACCTAAAAACAGTCGCCTGTTCCCGGTATTGCTCCAGGTAACACCAGCATATTCGTCAGAGCCTGCATCCAGCCATCTTATTTCGTTATCGTCAGCCTGAAAATTATTGCCATTAAAATTGCCAATAAAATATTGCGTTGCCGAGCCTCCCTGTGGGCCTCCCGGGTTAATATTTGCTATTAATACCCATTTCTCGGCTCCATCAGAGGCACTGATCTTAAACAGGTCAGGACATTCCCAAACACCACCATGCGCACCCGTTTGTGCGCCAAAATCGCTTTCTCTGACCCAGCTTTTGAAGTCTTTGGACGAATAAAAAGTAACCCGATCTTTTGTTGCCAGTGTCATGATCCACATTTTACCGGGCTCGTACCATTGCACCTTAGGGTCGCGGAAATCGCTTATTCCCGGATTCTGTAAAACAGGATTACCGCTATATTTTTTCCAGCTATTTCCCCCATCGTTGCTGTAAGCTACCCCCTGGGACTGAACATCAAGCCGGTGAGCTTTCTCTTTTATAGGATCGTGATAGGTGAAAATAGCGATGAGCGGAGGATGCCCGTTTTTTCCAAATCCACTGGTATTATGAAAATCAACTACAGCGCTTCCTGAAAATATATAGCCTAAACTATCGGGGTAAAGTGCAACAGGCTTATTTTTCCAATGCACCAGGTCGGTACTGGTAGCATGCCCCCAATGCATGGGCCCCCAAACAGTAGCGCCAGGATAATATTGATAAAACAAGTGATAAACGCCTCCATAATACACCATGCCATTCGGGTCATTCATCCAATGTGCCGGCGGCGAAAAATGTATCTGCGGACGATATTGTTCGTGATAAGCTTTTTGAGCGTAAGCGCCCTTAACCATCAACAATACAAAAAATACTATCCGCCCAATTTTCATTAATGTAAGGTTAGTGTGCGTTCAATTTGTTCAAGCGACTTGCCTTTGGTTTCCGGCATCATTTTCCAAACAAATACCAGTTGCAGTACCATCATCACCGTAAAAAATGCAAAGGTGTTTCCGCCTCCGATCTTGTCTGTAATATATGGGAATGAAAAAGCAATTGCTGTTGCCATTACCCAATGTGTAAAGCTGCCCAAAGTTTGCCCTTTAGCTCTAACCTGATTTGGAAATATTTCGGATATAAATACCCAGATCACTGCACCTTGAGAAAATGCAAAAAATGCGATGTAAGCCATTAAATAGATGGTCACCATATTACCGTCTATATGCCCGCCATAAAAGGCCATGGCAACCAGGCCTAAGGTTACAATTAAACCAACAGAACCAATAAACATCAGTTTTTTACGACCGATCTTATCAATAAAAAATATGGCTACCATTGTAAATAAGAGATTAACACCACCGATGCCTGTTGTAGATAATAATGCGGCGCTTTTTCCAAGCCCTGCCATGCCAAAAATACGGGGTGCATAATAGATGATGGCATTAATACCTGAAACCTGATTGAAAAAGGCGAATAATATAGCCAATGATACAGGGAAGCGGTACCGCTTGGTGAAAAGGCTTTCTGCCGCAACATCACTTTGTTCTTCGTTTTTGGCATCTATAATACTTTGTATCTCTTGTTCATAGCCATCAGGATTAACAATTTTCAGGGTTTGACGCGCTTCATCTATTTTCGACTTTTTCAGGACCAGCCAACGTGGGCTTTCGGGCACAAAACGAAGTAGTAAAAGGAAAATTAAAGAGGGCACCGCCATAATACCCAGCATCAATCGCCACGAATCATGGTACAGTGAGCCAATAATATAGTTAGATCCATAAGATACCAGAATGCCTAATACAATGTTAAATTGGAATAGGATAACCAATCGGCCGCGGGTAGCCGCCGGTGCGATCTCAGAAATGTAAATCGGAGCAATTACTGATGACGCACCTACGCCAAGACCTCCGATAAACCTTAGTAAAACAAATAAATACCAATTGGTTGCAAATGCAGTTCCCAACGACGCAAAGAGAAAAATAAAGGCAATTATGATCAATGATATCTTTCGCCCCAGTTTATCAGCTGGTAACCTTCCGAGAAATGCACCCGTTACCGTACCGATAAGTGCAATAGATATGGTAAATCCATGTTGAAGATCGCTTAGGCTCCAGTATTTTTGAATTGCCTGTTCGGCGCCTGAAATTACTGCAGTGTCAAAACCAAACAAAAAACCGCCCAGGGCCATTACCACGGACCAAAAAACAACTTTAGTATTCATATTAATAGGGTCTATAATTGAGGTTGAAATTCAAATATAACCTATTTAACTAAAAAAAAAATTGAATACACGCTTTTGCTTTTTTTACTTCATTGCGAGTCCTTAAATCACTAAAAGCAGTAGAACAAAACTTATAACTACAGGGGATGTTTTTTACGATAAGCCAATATAAGCAGTACCATTTGGTTGTAGGTCTTTAAACCTTGTGGCTGCCGGTTTGCTTTTAGAAATTTATCATAAAAAACACTGCTGATCTTCTCTATCTGTCCCTGGTAAGCCAGCCAGTATATCCGTTCAGCTTTAAAATCACGCAGCACTAAGGGTGATATGCGCTTTTTTAGTTCTTTTCGGGCCAAACTATCTTGTAAGTGAAGTGCGAACATAAACTCCTCTACACCTTCATAATAAGCCGAGTACCTGAAAAATTGATCCTTCGACTTCGAAGCTGCCAGAAATCCGGCAAAATTTGCTTCATCTTCCGGCGCAAACCCAGTTTGATGGGAAAGCTCATGGCAAGCAACAAAAGGTTTTAAGAAAACTGGCATCTTGTAATTCATCTGCGATTCGGCAGTGAAAGGGTTATAATAACCCGACGTTCCAAAGTAATTTATCAGAGGCGAAAGCAGTGATGATTTTACACCTGGCGCGTAACTCTTAAACGCATTCATACTGTCGCCCAAAGCTATTTCAGCTCCTACAGCCTGCTCATATATCTCGCTGTTCGAACGATTCAGATCGCTTGGAGATAATCGTGCACGGCAGGCATTGGCACTATCTATAAGCTCTGCAGTTGCAACTTTAAGGTCAGCAGCAGTATAAGCGGTATCTTGCAGCTGAAGTCGGTGTATAGCATTAGTTCGATAATAATTTAAGCCCCATAAAAAATAAAATAACAAAAAAACGACAAGCGAGCTGTTAATAAGCCCAAGGAATATTACAGCTGCTTTTTTCCATACCCGCCTGAACAATGCCTGCACCGACCTTAGTATAGAGTACATGAGGAAAAATATGGTTATCAGGTAAAAAATATCACCTACGCTAAATGGGAAAAGATTAAAAACAGGGTGAAAACAGTGGCAGATGAAAAGATAAACGCCTTCCGAATAATATCGCTCAACAGCCTCAGGGTAGGCTTCAAACCACCACAATAATAAAATAAAAACAACCAGGATCGCCATGGTTTTAAGGCGCGACTTTATTGGTTCTATCTTTCCTTTATTTTTCATGATATGGAAGCAAATATAATGTTTGCAGCATGGCAAAGCTTTGGCAGGGTACAAACAAAAAACCCCGGGGTTTTGCCCCAGGGTTTTAAATCAGATAATTTTGATTATTTAACTTTTACAGGTACTTCAATATCGCCCCAAAGTAAGACAAAACCAGGCTTGGATAGCTCGATCTTAAACCTTTCATGAAATTCTGAAGCTTTTGTAGGTTTAACAGTTACTACTAATACATCTTTAGAAGCATCATCAGTGGTAGAACCATCGCGTTTAATTCCCCAGATCGGGCGGGTACCATCCATTAACTGTGAATTGAAAATCACCTTCCATTCTTTTTCATCAGGCAGGGTATAAAGCGTATACTTTCCAGCTTTCAGTACTTTTCCCTCAATTTTAATATCCTTATTGGTGGCAAAGGTAGTTGCTTCGTTTGCACCTGTGCGCCAAATTTGTCCATATGGCGCTATTTCTTTGCCAATAGTTCTGCCCTTTATAGAAGGGCTATGATAAAAAATATCGATCGTGGCTCCTGCAACAGTTCCGCTTGTGCTATCAGCGGGACTTGCCTGTGGTTTTTTTTGCGCACTCGCAGCTCCTAAAAATAGAAAAGCAATCGCCATTAAAGACAATAGCTTGGGTTGTAACATCTTTCTCATGGTTTTTCTATGAATTGATTTGACGATAAAGATAGGCCGATTTTCCTATTTCCAGCCTTCTGGTAAGTCACTATTTTATCATTATTTCACTATTTAAATAGCTTTCTTACTGAAGCTCTAAACCAGCAACTTATAATTTGTTGAACTAAAGTATCAGGGTTGACAAATACCGGATTTGACCGAATTAAATCACTGAATAACAATGCTTTCAAGTCGCAAACGTAGGGGCAAATTATCATAACAAGTTTGTTACAAACGCCTATTTTCTACTTGTGGCATGATGATTGGATTGAACGTAACGCAAGCATTCGAACAAAAGTAATTGGAATTAAATACCCATTTATTTTTCAAAGCCGCGAGGGCATTGTTGTGTGGCGGGTAAGCTGTTCAAAATCAAAACAGGAATTCACCATTTACTACGCATACATAACCGGGCTGGCAAATCAATTTGTTTTAGTATTAACCACTTCAACCACATATTATGTCAAAACTTATCATCATCGACGACGATCCTATCCACCACAAAATGGTGCAGTATATGCTGACCAAAAATGATCTGTCGAAAGAAACCACCTACACGTTTGATGGTAACCTTGTGCTGGATTACCTGGAAGAGAATAAAACAAAGATCACAGCATTGCCAGATTATATTTTCCTCGATCTGTACATGCCTGGGCATAGTGGCTGGGATTTCCTGAATCGGTTTCAGGAAATATATCAATCATTACGGAAAGAGATCAAAATATATATTGTATCCTCTTCTATCTTTCAAATGGATATTAACCGAACGAAAGCATACCCATTTGTAACTTCTTATATTACCAAACCTTTGATCAAAGGCATCTTTGATAACATAAAAGGTCGATCACTAAAAATTACCGGGGCACAACTTAACTAAATATTTAACCAATGCGGGCCCAATTGGTAGCTAAATAAGCTAATGATGGGCCTGTTCATTTTTCTACTTTTTTACAGCGGTTTGCAATTACCATTAAACTTGCTTTGTTTTGGGTAATGAAATACGATCGCAATAAGCTTTATCTTTTCCTGCTTTTTACAGCCATTGCGATCAGTCTGACAGGAATAAACCTCGACTTTTTTACTGACGATCCGGCCTTATACGCTTCCATTTCAAAAAACCTGCTTTACCGCAACCAGCTATGGGAGCTTTTTACCTATAATCAGGACTGGCTTGATAAACCACATTTCCCTTTTTGGGCAATAGCTATCAGTTTCAAAATATTCGGAATATCGGTATGGGCATACCGGCTTCCGGCATTTTTATTTTTTCTGTTGGGTCTTCGGTATACCTATCTGTTCACGAAAAGGTATTACAATATTGATATCGCCTGGATAGCAACGCTAATTCTTGCAACTTCACTTCAAGTGCAAATGTCTAACACAGATGTGCGGGCCGAACCTTACCTGCTTGCTCTGGTTATTGGAAGCATCTACCATATTAGTAAGATCGAAAACCAATTTTCTTTTAAAGATCTCCTCCTTGCTGCATTGTTAACAGCGCTGGCAATTATGACAAAGGGTATTTTTGTTATTGTGGCTATTTACGGAGCCCTGGCCGGTCAATTAATCTTTAAGCGGAGATTCTCTGACATTTTTAAACTCAAATGGTTAGGACTGGGCCTGATCACAGCGATATTTTTACTTCCCGAGCTTTATGCACTTTATATTCAGTTTGATCTCCATCCCGAAAAAATAGTCTTTGGCCGACAACATGTTTCGGGCATCAAATGGTTTTTTTGGGACAGTCAGTTCGGGCGTTTTGTTAACAATGGCCCTATTACACGACCATCAGGCGATATATTATTTTACGTTCATACCCTGCTTTGGGCATTTGCGCCCTGGTGCCTCCTGTTCTATTACGCTATCTACAAAAACATAAGGCGAATAATTGCAAGGAAACATTTAGCAGAATATTACACTTTTAGCGGTGGGATATTATTATTGCTTTTATTCTCGCTTTCTGGTTTTCAATTGCCTTTTTACACCAATACAATTTTCCCATTATTTGCAATAATAACTGCTCCTTATTGCTATGAGGAACTGAGTAAAACAGGCACAATTTTCAGATCATTTGCACTTTGGGTTTACATAGTTGCTTTTCCTGTCTTAATTATTCTTATAAACTACTTTGGCAAACCAGGTTATACTCTGTTATTTTTTGTTGAGCTTTTGATCTTCGGTATAGCTGCCATGATCATTTGCTTCCAGGCACAGGAAAAAAGATTAACGACATTGTTTTTAGCTTGCCTGACTTCCATGTTTGCCAACTTATATTTAAATACCATTTTCAATAAAATGGTTATCGGCTATCGGGCACAGATAACAGCAGCAAACTATGTAAACCAAACGGCTTTAAATCAATACAAGATATATAACCTGGGTACGGAAAATAACATTTTCCAATTTTATGTCAACCGACAGATAGGCATGTTATATTTTGAAAGCTTTGATAAAATCAAATCAGGAGATAAAGTTTTATTTTTTGCCAACCAGAAAACACTGGATCTGCTTCGAACCGAACACAAATATTACACTTTGGTAAAGGCATTTCCCAATTACAAATACGAACAGATATTACCGGGCTTTATCAACCAGAATACCCGCAGCAAGGTAATTGACAGCGTTTATCTGCTATCAAAATAATTCAGAGTCTGTTATTTTTCTCCTCCGCCATTGATCATATCAGATACAATGCCTGGTTTATCTTTACGCTCAGCTAAGAAAACGCCAACAATATGAAGCGTTATAAATGCAAGTACCAGGTACATGGAAAATTCATGTATTTCACGTATAAAATGCATTTTATGTAAAGCAGGAATATCATCTTCAAACACTAAGCATAAGCCTGTGATGGCCATAACTATCAATATTAAGTAGAAACTTGCATAAAGTGACTTTGCGAATAATTCGCCCCTGGCTACCAATTTGTTCTGTCCCGATTTATATTGTTGATAATAGGCGGCAATTTTTCGTGTAAGTTTCTGGTCCGTTAATCCAAAAAATTCAGCTGCAAGGCGAAATAATAATAAAGCGATAAGCGCATACCCAAAATAAACATGATAGTCCCATACCTGATCGCGGATACCATGAGATAAAGAACGGGCTTGGTCTTCGCTCAATGTAGTGCCCGATTTTTTGAGTTCGTCCTGAATAAACTGTTGCAGTGGCCAGCCTTTTAATACTGTAGAATTGATAAGCACCGTGAACAGGGAACCTGTGATTACCAATGCGTTGGCCCAATGCCAAAAACGCAATGACGAAGTGTATACTCTTTTTTCGGTGATTGGCGCTGCTGAAGTGCCGGCTTTTTCACTTGGGGTCATAATATTATTAATTATATATTTCTACTCGTTGCAAGTTAATTATTATACGATAAATTATTACCGCACATTTAAGTAGCGATCTTATTCAAGAACCTTGGCCGTTTATGGATAACCAAACTAAAGCCAGATCTCACAGTGCGCCACTCAAAGTATTTAAACCAATTGGATACGAATACCTGTTTAAATTAAATAGTAAAATTTGGTTAAATTCTGAATTTCCCTTAAAAATACAGCAAGTGCCTTTTATTTTCAGAATTCCACCAGAATTTCGTCATAGTTTTATTACTTTATCATTTACACGATTCTATTAGTTTTGACAAAATTTTAAAGCTATTTATTGGACCAATGCGAAAAACTATACTGTTATGCTTCTTTTTAAGCATTTTAACTTGCCGGCTTCGGGCGCAGGAAAACTATGAAATTCAGGTTTATGGTGCCGAAACTGTGGAAGCCGGACATACAATGCTGGAGCTACATAGTAATTTCACTGCCAACGGCAGCACCAGTATAGAAGATGGTCAATTACCAACCAATCATGTTTTTCATGAAACAATTGAAATAACACACGGGTGGACACCCTGGTTTGAAACTGGTTTTTATTTTTTCAATACCTTGGGAAGCGATGGCCGCTCGGCCTATGTTGGTTCGCACATCAGACCCAGGTTTGCAGCGCCCGAAAACTGGAAATGGCCGGTGGGTGTAAGTATTTCAGTAGAGTTTGGATTTCAAAAAAAGGAATATTCTGCAAATACATCAACGCTTGAGATAAGGCCGATAGTAGACAAAAAGATCGGTAAATGGTATCTCGCATTCAATCCGGTACTTGACCAAAGCTTTGCAGGACCTGATCAAAACAGGGGCCTGATCTTCTCACCTAATGTAAAAAGCAGCTACGATGTTTCAAAAGTAGTTGCTCTGGGTATAGAATATTATGGCAGCACCGGGCCGTTCTTTCACTACGACCCTATAGCACAACAGCAGCACCAAATTTTTGCGGCAATTGATCTTAATACCAGTGCTAACTGGGAATTTAATGGTGGGCTTGGACTTGGACTAACCAATAGTACCGATAAAGCCATATTTAAGATCATTATCGGTAGAAGGTTTTAGCATTATTTACTATTCAACCTTATAACGGTAAACCTGCCATCCAATATTACCTTTGGCATCAACCCCTTCAACTATTACACGATAACTGCCTTTGCCATCTGAGTTGTAATATTCAAAGGCCCCATTGCCATTGACATCTGTGGCCAGGTTTGGATTCCAGAATATCGTGCTGCGCTGATCCAAATTGTTATTTTGGGTAGTAACCAAATACTTTGGCGAATAAAACTCACGTGCCTTGTAAAACCCATGTGCCTTGAAACGAAGATTCCCGAGCGACGATTGCTGAATTACATTACTATCGCCTTGATTGCGTGTTGTTATTACCAAAACACCAGAACCACCTTCCAACCCATAAATACTTGAATTGGCGCCACGAAGTACTTCTACAGTTTCAACCGCATGGGGGTTGATGTTCTCAATAGACGTATGGCCCAAAGGTGTACCATCCAAAACAACATACATAGATGTACTGCTGGCTCCTCCACCAGTTACAACACTTCCGCCTCTGATATAGGGTGCTCCATTTACAAAATCAACTCCGGTTAACACACCATTCAATGCGGTAACTAAGCTGGAAGCATATTCAAAGGCCTGGCTATGAACAACCTGGTCGGCATGGCCGGGTCCTGCAATACTTGACGAACGGTAATGGGCATCATCGATCCGGGTAATTTTAACTTCTGTACTCTTGCCGTTTGGCTTAGTTCCATTCAAATTAGTTTCTGAAGTACCAAAGCGGGTATTGATTACTAATACTCCCGAACTGCCACTGGCACCAAATGCTTCAGAATTTTTTCCTTTCAAAATTTTTATATCGGCAATATTTGAAAGGCTCAGATTATCAAGATTCACATTACTGGTGTTGATCTTTCCATCAACTACAATCAGCATCGGATATTTGAGCCCCTTTAAATACGGTGCTCCCGAAATAAAATCAACTTCTTTTATATGAGTTTTTATAGCTTCAGTCAGCGTTGCCGAGCCAGACAGTTCGCCGCCGCTGATATCAATGTCGGCATTGGCATATACAGGGCTTGACACCTGCCCTGCCAATAGTTTTTTATCGACGTCATTTTTCAACTGGTTAGCAATAGCGACAGGAATATTTTTAGCATTTACAGGCTGTATATTATCGATAGCGAGACTTATTGTGCTTGATTTTTTTTCTTTGGTTGAGCCGGTTGCCTGTAAAATAAACTGGGTCCCTTCGTCGTAGTCGATATTATCAAAACTAAATTTTCCGGTTTTATCAGTTTTAGTGCTTAAAATCCCTCCCGTTTTTTCAGCCAGCAATATCACCTCCTTATCAGCAATAGGTACACCGGCGGTATTTTTCTGGTAGCCCGACAGGTTCAACGCCCTTTCGCCTGCAAAAGAAAAATGTGAGGTATCAGTTTCTATTTGCTTCCATGTAAATTTACGATAACCCTGTGTAAGCATTAACACATCCAGGTCGGTGTTTTTTGCAGCAGACTTATTGGTAAAATAATAATTCGGCTTTTCGATAAATCCTTTAAGCTCCGAGGTTAATAACAGGTACGAAAGTATTGTAGTTTCGTTATCATCATTGAAGGACACTTTGCTCTCGTCCAAAACCGAAGCTGAAAAAACGGCCTGATCGGGCATGTTATTGCTTTTTGCTGCAACTGTAATATCAACCCGCTCTCTGGCTTTATAAGTTGGTTTATTACTATTAATTGAAATATTAAGCAGGTCGGGGTTTTGTAAGAAAACCAAACGCTCGCTTAATGGCTCACCTTCCTGCGAGAATAAAGTAATTCTTAAAACGCCCGAGGGGAATTGCGCATTTGGCACATCCAGCCCCATTTCCTTACTATCTAATTTTGTATTGATTTGCCTCAAAGCACCACCAGAATAAATGATCAGATTAACATCTTTATTCAAATTATCCTGCAGGTAAGCCTTATTGCATAATATATCAATGGAAACTTTACCAAGTGTGTCCTTAGCGCGAAGTAAAATGCCTTTGGTCTTTGTTTGGGGCAAGGCGATAACACTTTGCTTACCATCTGCAAAAGTTACTTTCGCCTTGTATGTTTTACCTTCCTCTGGTTGTATAAAAAACGAACCCATGCCCAATTCATTAGAAACAAAATCAGCTATGGGCGCATTATTATTATCAATAATAGTTCCTTTAACCTTAATTCCAAGGCCATTTGTACCCACAGCTTTAATTGCAACCCTGGTTAATAATGAATTGATAAGATCTCCCCCTTCCGGAAAAAACTGCAAATCGGCATCACCTCCCTGTTGAGTATCTATGTTCGCCTGGTTCTCACCAGATCCTTTGATCAAAATGGATTTATCGAAAAAATATTCAGGGGCATTTAACATATAACGTGTGTAAGCTCTTACCCTGTAAATCCCCCCTTTAAGCGTATCTGGTAACATAAAGTCACCAACAGATGATCCTGCTGCTACCTTTAGCAGTCTGCTATTTATAATATTATTAGAAGGCCCGATAAGATCAACATGCAACACGCCACTTGCCTGTGAAACTTCGTGCCGCTCGCCTATTAAAAGGTACGCCTTAAAATACATGGTATCACCAGCAGCATAATAAGGCTTATCAAAGCCCATGTAGGCTTTTTCGATAATATGATTGTTGCCGAAAGTTTTGAGTTTCGAAACAATATTTTGCAGTACGGGGCTTGAACCCTGTGCTAATGCACCACAACTAATTAAAAGTGACAGCGTAAATAAAAGGCCCGTTTTTTTCATAAACACATTAAATTTGATACTTAACTACTTCTTGTTGTTATAAATAATTAATACCAACAGACGCAATGTTAAACAAAGCAAGGGTAAAAATTGGTTGACCTAAATCTATAACTAAATTTTTAATTATCAAATTTAAAACTTTAGTTATAGCTATTAATTATTAAAAATGAAACAACCATTAAGGGATGAAAAAAACTGCAGGATTTAAATAGAAGCTTTAAACCACTGTGCTGTTTTCTTAAGTTCGTCGTCAGAAATAAGTTCGGGTGATTCAAACTGGCGGATGATCAGATGTTCAGGAAAACGGATACTACCCCCTGAGGTTTTTACGATCACCTCGTCGGTATAAATAGCGTGGTCTTTATAACTACCTATTGCCGAATCATATTTTTCTAATCGAATCAAGAGCTCAACAATGGCATAGGTAGGCAAATTACTCTTAAGCATAGCGTCAAAATTACATTAACTATTCAATAAGTTTAAATTAACTTTCTGTAAATAGTCAATGTTATATTAACACTAAATTGATAAATGCTATCTGTTTATTTTTAGCTTACTATCGGCTATTATTTCCGCTATCCGCGTTATCAGGTGCGTTATTATTGTTATTATCGTCCTTTTTATCTTTCTTAAATTCAAGCTTTCCGAATTTATAACTAAGCGTGATACCGAAGGAACGGAATGGCACCTCGCGCAAGTTGGTCTGAGAAAAATTAGGGCCGGATGTAGTTGAAGTTTGATTAATATACTTGCTGAAAGGATCGGCGGCTGTAAAACCGAGGCTAAGTTTCTTTTTGAGAAACTGTTTCCGGACGGCCAGGTTATAGATAGCAAAAACGGGTCTGGTGCCTTGAATTGTCCGCTGTGATGAATTGTAGTTTCCAAATAGCTCGGCAGTTAGGTCCTGGCCAAATTCATAGGATGCGTTCAGGTTTAGCCTGTAAATAAATCCACTAACATCAGGATTGCCCGGGTTTGTAGTGATCCTGTCTGAAAACATGAGGTTTGAACGCAGGGTGAATTTTTTAGTAACTGGCACAGAAGCAAACAGACTAACACCTTCGGTAGTTTCAGTGCCAATATTGTATCGGCGGCTTAAAGATACGTTAGAATATGTAGTGCCGTTAACGCTTAGCGTGTCATAAAACGTAGTATATGACTGCAGATCGTTGGTGTTATACCGGTAATATAAGCCGGCATAAATATTGGCGCCCTGCGCGAAATTTTTGCTGTAGCCAAACTCGTAATTATGGCCTATTTCAGGTTTCAAATTTGGGTTTCCTGTATTGATATTATGCGGGTCGCTTATGTTATAAAATGGGTTTAATGAACCATAATCAGGGCGTTCTATACGATAGGTGTAACTAAGTTTGATGGATTGCGATTCATCCAGTTTGTGTAACAATACAATTGATGGCGCAAGCACATTATAACCGGGAATATTAGTGCCGGGAAAATCGGCCGAAGTAAGGGTATATTCGTCTCGCAGTCCTGCATTGCCTTCTATAAAATCTTTAAATAAAGAAAACGTTCCGGATACATAAGCCGCATAAACTTTACGATGATATTTAAACCCATAGGTTTGATTAATATTTGGCACGTAGTTACCTCCAGCCAGGGTATCAGTTACCACAGTGTTGTTAATGTTGTCGATAGAGGCTTTGACACCGGTTTCTATCTTATATTTCTTGCCAATTGGCTGCGTATAATCTACAGATATTTCTATTTCACGATCCTGACCCGGGTTATTGCCTTTGATCCCTGAAGGTGGATAGCCCCCGCTCAGGTAACTCTGTTGTTGCGAGAAACTCGCATGATCATCACCATAGCTCGAAGTGAATAAAACATTTAACTCCTGTCCTTCCTGCTGAAAAGACTTTTTATAGGATACATTATAATCGAAATATT
>CAISPD010000210.1 GCA_903887275.1 uncultured Mucilaginibacter sp. | reverse complement strand
TCTTTTTTTGAGTGACTTTTACATGACAATTAAAGGGTAATCAACATTTTTCCACCGCGGAAATTATAAACATAATCGGTTTAATAAAAAAATACCTTTTAATAAATCAACCTTTAAATCAGCCTGATATAGTTTAAAAAAATAATAATTTATGTTGAAAATTTTTTATAAACTATTTTAGCGACCCAAATAAGATTAATTTTTTAACAGAACTAACACCCTAATAACAATAGCTTTTTTCTTATATTAAAAATACTTGTTATTAATTGAATTGTTGAAATGGATACCTTCGAAGAAATAAATGCGAAAGGATTTGCCGACGAATATATTGACCCGGCCTTGGACCTTTTTGACGAAATAGAGCGGTTAAAAAAAGAGAAAAATGCAGTTGTTTTGGCACATTATTACCAGGAGCCTGATATTCAGGATATTGCCGATTATATCGGCGATAGTCTGGGTTTATCGCAGCAAGCGGCCAAAACAGATGCGGATATTATTGTTTTTGCAGGGGTTCATTTTATGGCTGAAACAGCAAAAATATTATCTCCTCAAAAAAAGGTCCTTTTACCCGACATAAAAGCCGGATGCTCATTGGCTGATAGTTGCCCGCCACATTTGTTCAGGAAGTTTAAAGAGAAATACCCTGACCACCTGGTGATCACTTATGTGAATTGTACGGCAGAACTAAAGGCATTGAGCGATATAGTTTGTACATCCAGCAATGCGGTACAAATTGTAGAAAGCTTACCAAAAGATCAAAAGATTATTTTTGGACCTGATAAAAACCTTGGTGCGTACGTAGCCAAAAAAACCGGAAGGGACCTGGTGTTATGGAATGGTGCCTGTATGGTACATGAAATATTTTCGAGAGAGAAAATAACCCGGATCAGGGAACGGTACCCTCAGGCTAAATTGTTGGCCCATCCTGAATGCGAAGAGGTAATACTGGAGATGGCCGATTATATAGGATCGACCACAGGTTTATTAAAATATGCAACCAAAAGCTCTGAAAAGGAATTTATCGTTGCAACAGAATCCGGTATACTGCATCAAATGCAAAAAGACAATCCGGATAAAATATTTATTCCGGCACCGCCAAATAACCAGTGTGCATGCAATGATTGTCCGCACATGAAGCGAAATACTTTGGAAAAACTGTATCTGTGTATGAAAAATGAATTACCAGAAATTACGGTTCCGGAGCATATCATCCAGCAAGCTGTAAAACCTATTGAAAGAATGTTGGCTATTTCGGCCCAATTAGGCTTATAATAACTGTTTAATCACCATAAATTCGGTGTAATCCTAACAAAAAATGTTTGAGAACGAGGAAAGAACCAATATAGAAACCCTGGGCGAGTTTGGATTGATCGACCACCTGACAAAACTGATTGAAATAAAGCAGAAAAGTACAATTAAAGGTGTAGGCGACGATGCCGCCGTTTTGGATTTTGGAGGAAAAAAAACGCTGGTATCTACAGATATACTTTTAGAAGGTATACACTTTGATCTGGCATATACCCCACTTAAACATCTGGGCTATAAGGCAGTGCAGGTTAACCTGAGTGATATTTATGCCATGAATGGTACAGCTACCCAGGTTACGGTGGCCATAGGTTTATCAAGCAAGTTTCCACTGGAAGCAGTTGAAGAATTATATGAAGGGATATACCTGGCCTGCGATAAATACAATGTCGACCTGGTAGGCGGCGATACCAGTTCGTCTAAGCAGGGTTTAGTGATCAGTGTAACCGCTTTAGGTTATGCAGAAGAAAAGGATATCGTTTACAGAAATGGTGCCGAAGAAGGGGATCTGATAGCGGTTTCGGGCGACCTGGGCGGTGCATACACAGGTTTGCAATTACTTGAGAGAGAAAAGCTGGTATACCTTGAAAATCCTAATATTCAACCCGATCTTGAAGGCAAAGATTATATCATCGAAAGGCAATTGAAGCCCGAGGCCAGAAAAGACATTATCCAGCTATTTAAGGACAGTGGGGTTAAACCAACATCAATGATCGATGTTTCGGATGGCCTGGCTTCAGAAGTATTGCATTTATGCAGTCAGAGCAACAAAGGTTGTAACCTATATGAAGAGAAAATACCAATTGATCCGATGACCTATGAAACTGCCCGGCAGTTTAACCTCGATCCTACCGTTTGCGCATTGAGTGGCGGAGAGGATTATGAGTTATTATTTACCATAAAACAAACGGATTACGAGAAACTGAAAAACCTGCTCGACATCAGCTTTATAGGATATATCACCGAGCCATCTGCAGGAAGAAATTTAGTTACCAAAACCGGCACTGTGCACGAATTAAAAGCGCAGGGTTGGAATGCATTTAAACAGTAAAACCCTGATAAGACCATGAAAAAACTTTTTTTAATCGCGTTGTTAACCCTCGGCTTTGCACAGCTAAGGGCTCAGGAAGGGGTTGTATTTAAGATTAAATACCTGCCCGGCAAAACCTATAAATCGGATGTAAATCTGGTAGTAAAAATTGATGCTGATGTTACCGGCGATCCTGGTTTAATGGATAAGCTAAAATTTGCGGGCATAACCTCACCAGTTAAAATAGATGTAGAAATGAGTGCAAGTGGTTTGACGCAATCCGGATCTGTAAAAGCAGATGGAAGTTTTCCTTTAGACCTTTCCTACAAGATCAATAAATTCATAGTTTCTGCTAACGGCCATCAGGCGCCTATTCCACCAACGATCAGCGAAAAAGAGATGAAAATAGCTGCTCATGTAGATAAAGACGGAATCATGGAGGTTGATTCTGCTTCAGGAAGAAAGGCGGATGACAGCACCAAAGTTAAAATGAAGCAAATGATGGGTTTCTTTCAACGCCAGATCAAATTCCCGGATAATGCCTTGAAACCCGGCGATTCATTTACACAGTCATCCCCATTAAACATACCACTTGGAAAGAAAGTTGGTGGCGAGATCAAGATCAATTACGCGGTTACTTATAAACTCATTAGCATAGCTGATGGGAAGGCTTACTTCGATGTGATCCCTAACTTTTCGATGGATTTTGGTATAGGGAACACAATAACTGCGAATATTACCGGTAGTGGTACGGGTAAATTGATTTACAGTATAAAAGACAGCTTCCCGCTTTCAAATACCGGCGATTTTACCATGACCTTCAAAGTAACTTCGCCACAGACAAAAGTTGACGCTAAGGGGAGTATTACATCAAATTCTACAGCAGCGATCAATTAATAGAGGACTATTCTTCCTCAATAAATTTTTGATCGATCTGTTTGCTGGCTTTTGCACCAAGTTTTCGGAGAACTTCTACCCGGCCAACTAAATTTCCACTGCCGGTTGATAGTTTTCCGAAAGCTTCATTATAGGCTTCTTTTGAGCGGTCGAGGTTATCACCTATCTTTTTTATATCGGTGATAAAGCCTACAAACTTATCATACAGCGCACCAGCTTTAGTAGCTATATCAATAGCATTTTTTGTTTGTTGCTCCTGTTTCCAGATGGAAGCAACGGTTTTTAAGGTTGCCAGTAAAGTTGATGGGGTTACCATAACTACTTTTTTGTTCCAGGCAAATTCAAATAACTCCACATCATGCTGTATCGCAAGCACAAATGATGATTCTATTGGCACAAATAACAAAACAAAATCGGGCGAGTTAATACCGTACAGGTCCTGATAGTTTTTACCACCAAGGCCATTGATATGGCTTTTGATAGAAAGTATATGCTGCCTGATAAAGGTTTCCCTTTCTTCTTCTGTTTCACAATTGACCAGGCGATCATAGGCTACCAGCGACACCTTTGAGTCAATGATGATATGTTTATTATCAGGCAGGTTAATGATGACGTCAGGCTGAAAACGATTGCCATCTTCATCAACAAGATTAAGTCCTTTGCCTTGTTTGGTATAACCTTCACCTTCAATCAGGCCCGAAACCTCGAGTATCCGGTCTAAAACGATCTCGCCCCAGTTACCCTGTTTTTTCGAGTCGGATTTTAAAGCTTTGGTAAGGTTGCTGGCTTCTTCACTGATCTGTTTGTTCAATTCCATCAGCTTGGTGATCTCGCCTTTCAACACATTCCGTTCGTCAGACTCAGCTTTATAAACCTTCTCTACTTTTTCCTCAAACAGCTTGATATTCTCTTTCAACGGGCTAAGCAACTGGTCGAGGTTCAGCTTGTTTGTTTCGACAAATTTTTGTGATTTATCATCTAATAGTTTAGAGGCTATATTTTCAAATTCACGCTGAAAATTTACTCTGATCTGGTCTACCTCGGCTTTTTGCTCCTGTATTTTCTCCTGCTGCGCTTTATAATAAGCACGTGCACTTTCCAGCGATTGGTTGGCTAATGCCAGTTTTTCACGCTCCTGCAAAAGCTCGGCAGCAATGCGGTCCTTTTCATCCTTCAACAGCGTAACAACAGATTCTTTTTCGGAAATGAGCCCATTGATCCGGCCATTGAGCGCGCCCGCCTCAACTTTAAGCTGCTCGTTTTCGGCACGGAGTCTTTGCATATCCTCGGGTGAGGATCCTTCCGGCAGAGATGGTTTTTTCAGGAACAAAGCAACTGCGATCAACAGAATTACAATTGCAGCAATAAGGACAATAGCCGAACTCATTTTGATAAAAATATTAGCAAAACGAAGGTAGGAAATTTAGTGAAATGGCGTAAATAAAAATGATTACTGTGTTACGGCTTTCTCTACCCGCAAACCAACATCACTTACTTCATGCAGTGGGTTATCGCGCATGTTTTGTTCTATCTCGAAATGGTAGGTGCCCTTTGCCGGAAATTTAAACGCGGTAATAACCGGCACCTGAAAACTGTATAAATTTCCCGATCCCTGTCCCAGCCACCGGCCATCGGGTTCGGCAAGTTTGATCTCGAAACGGGTTTTGGAGTTCAATTTTGGTCCGGTTTTTTTTATTAGCAAAAAAATATTGGAATAGCGGTAATTGCCGGTTACACGAAGGTTTAAATAAATATTATATGCTGCCGCCGGATCGTCGATCTTGAAGTCGTTTTTAACCCTATTGGCATATGACCAATTCAGATTTTCGATAGAAGTGTTCTGATCGATGATGGTATTGCTGTCTGTACAACCTAAAAATGCCAGCAAAACCATTACTGGTACACATGCAGATAAAAATTTACGAGCCGCTTTCATTCCCTTTTTGCTGATCGTTACGGTTTTTATTTCTATTTGGTCTGTTGCGGCGGTTATTCCGGTTGCGTTGCGCGTTAGGATTTGCCTCCCTTTTTTCAGCCGGTGCACCGCTATTAGGTGTGCTGGCTTCTGATGATATCGCGGCCTTAACCTGTTGTGGTCTGGGCGCATTTCCTGCCTGCTGGGGCTTATTGCCCTGATTTTTATTGCGGTTTTTGTTTTTCTTTTTGTTCCGGTTGCGTTCGTCAAGGCGGGTTAAACTATCCTGGCCTACAACGTTTTCATAGTCGAGTACTTTGGCAGGTTTGGTCTCAGGTTCTTTAGTTTCGCCAAGGTCAGGGGGCAATATCCCGTCCTTATTTTGTTGTTGTATTTCTTTTACTTTACTGATCTCGAGTGGGATCCAGTTATCGTCCATCGGGTAGCTGAACCACATCAGTTTTTTAAAGATATCTGTCTTTTGTAAACGGGCATCCCCTTTTTCGGTTTTCAGCACGTGCACATTATCCGGGATACCTTTCAAGGCATCCATATAGGTATCCAACTCGTAGTTCAAACAGCATTTTAGTTTACCGCATTGCCCGGCCAGCTTCAGTGTATTCAGCGAAAGATTCTGGTAACGCGCTGCCGAAGTTGATACGGTTTTAAAGTCAGTAAGCCAGGTAGAGCAGCAAAGTTCGCGCCCGCAGGAGCCGATACCACCCAGGCGACTTGCCTCCTGTCGCATCCCGATCTGACGCATTTCAATACGAATTCGGAATGATTCCGCCATCCGTTTGATCAGCTCACGAAAATCGACCCGACCTTCGGCTGTATAATAAAAAGTAGCTTTGGATTTGTCGCCCTGATAATCCACATCACTTATCTTCATCGACAGGCCCAGTTCCAGGGCAAGCTTCCGCGAGCGGTGCATGGTCTCCCATTCCAGGTCTTTGGCGGCTTTCCATTTTTCAACGTCGGTTGGCGTTGCTTTGCGGTATATTTTTTTGACAACTTCTTCCTCTTTAACGCGGCGCTTCAACATTTGCATCCGCACCAATTCACCGGTTACCGAAACATGGCCAATATCATAGCCGCCGGTGGTAGTTTCCACAGCAACCAACTCACCCGATTCCAGGTAAATGTTATCATTGTTCAGGTAAAAGTCCTTTCTCGACCCTTTGAATTTGATCTCGACGATATTGAAAGGCTTATAATTGGATGGCATATCCATGTCGGAAAGCCAGTCGTAAACATCTAATTTGCTGCATCCGTTAGTAAGGCACGAGCCATTACTTTTACAGCCAGCGGGTGCACATCCACCCGTTGAGCAACTACCACATCCCATAGTTTAGTTCGGTATATAATGAGTCCCTTGCGGGAGCGCTTTAAAGCTTAAGATTTTTATAATTTGTAAAGATACATCTAAAAATAGAATTTTCGGATTCGCATTCCTTTCAACATGATAGTGCGCTTTTTCCAGCTCCGAGCTTATAGCTTCGGCCATGGCCAGGCTCATCACATTAGTCATTTTTTGTGCCGTTTCCAGCTCATTTGGAGGCAGGTGCACCAGGCTGCCGGCACCGGCCATAATCAGGCAGCACTCCCGTATAAAGTTTACGCCGTAACGTAAAAAATTCTTTTGGTTTTCCCGGCCAAGTTTGGCGGCACGGTCAACAAAGGGAAAAATTTCGGGTCCTTTATTGCCATAACATAACCTAAGCCAATGAACAAAGAGTGTATGAAAGCCTTTGTCTTCCTGTCCCAGCATGACCAGGGCCTCGGTCATATTACCGTTGCTTAGGTAAGCAATTTCCGAAGCTGCCAATTCGCTCTGATGGTTGTTGGTTATCAGGGAATTTTTAATATCGTTGTAACAAAGGGCCGGTATCTTTACCAATTGGGTACGCGATAAAATGGTATTTAAAATCTGATCCTGGTTTTGCGCAACCAGCAGAAAGACCGTATTTGGCTGGGGTTCTTCAATAATTTTCAGCAGGGCGTTCCCCTCCTTATCGAGGTATTCAGGTAACCAAAGGATCAGAATTTTATAGGCTGATTCAAAAGGCTTGAAGCTGAGTTTTTTGATGATCTGGTGGCACTCTGCAATATTGATATTGGCCTGCTTATTTTCGGCATCCAAATAACTGCGCCAGCTATCGAGGCCAAGGTAAGGGTTAGCCAGAAAAGCCTCCCGCCATTGCTCTATAAAAGTAAGTGAAGTGTCTTTAGATTCCTTCGCAAAAAAGGGGTACGAAAAATGCAGGTCGGGGTGGGCCAGTTTCTGATATTTACGACAAGAAGAACATACACCACAGGAGTCATCGGCCTGTTGATCCTCGCAGGAGATGTACTGCGCATAGGCTACTGCCAGGGCCAAACTTCCCGAGCCTTCGGGGCCTAAAAACAATTGTGCATGACTAACCCGGTTTTCTTTAACCGTGTTAATAAGCCTTTGCTTGACGGCCTTCTGCCCGATAATTTGCTTGAACTGCATTTGGTGCAAGTTATATATTAGATGTGAGATTTGAGATGTGAGATAGGAGACAGGCTTGCGAAGGGGATATTTTTTACATTTAACTTAAGATTAGATTTGAGATTTGAGATGTGAGATAGGAGACAAGCTTGCGAAGGGGGTATTTTTTACATTTAACTTAAGATTAGATGTGAGATATTAGATATAATACGAGGCTTGGGAGAGGAAATTTTTTTACATTTAACTTTAAATCAGGAAGGAAAGATTTAAGCAATATCTTTGAACATGCTCCCACATCTCACATCCCACATCTCGCATCTAAAAAGATGAGAGTCATGGCCTTTGATTACGGTACCAAGCGTATCGGGATAGCGGTGACCGATCCTTTAAAGATCATAGCAACCGGACTGGACACTATCCACCCGAAAGACATCATCGATTACCTGAAAAAATACCTCCAAACCGAACAGGTAGAACGCTT
>CAISPD010000209.1 GCA_903887275.1 uncultured Mucilaginibacter sp. | reverse complement strand
TTTCAGACCAGCCGGCGTGCTGGGCGCCGAAAATGGCAATGAAATGGGTGAAGGCTGCGTTACCGTAACCTGGATACAGTTTAATCTACAACTGCTTCAAATAACCGGAGAAGCTAAATATGCTGAAGAATTGGAACGCTCGGTTTACAACCATTTGTTTGCTGCGGAGAACCCACAAACAGGCTGCGTAAGTTATTATACGGCGCTTGACGGCCCCAAACCCTATCGATGCGATCAGGGCTTTTCCTGTTGCCTTTCCAGTGTGCCCCGCGGGATATCACTGATACCTGAAATGATTGCTGGGAAAATAAAAGGAACTTATACCGTTTTGTTGTATGAAAAAGGGGAATCAACACAATCGGTCAAAGCTAAAGACGGATCAAGTGTGTCGTTAAAGGTTACCGGCACTACTACTTTCCCTCAGGAAGGCAAAGTCACCTACCAGGTAAGCCCCTCAAAAACATCAATATTTGCACTGAATTTTAGAGTTCCGACATGGTCAGAAAATTTTAGTGCGACAGTTAACGGCCGGACTTATACTGGTAAAAAAGGCAATTTTTTGCGGATAGAAAGAAAATGGACTCCGGGTGATCAAGTGGTGATAACTTTTAATATGCCGGTGCAAGTGATACCCGGAGGTCTCTCCTATCCCAATGCTGTAGCGATCAAACGTGGTCCTCAGGTTTTTGCCATTGATAAAGGCTTAAATTCCAGAGTCGATTCTCTGGCTCATATTAAATATACCAGTTTGGAACATCTTGCTGATGAACAATCATCGTTGCCTGCTGACTGGACCTGGAAAGAAGCCTTTTCGCTCCCAATGTCCGTTAACGGCAAATTGCAGAAAGTAATTTTGGTACCATTTGCCGAAGCCGGGCAAACTGCTTCTGATATTGCAGTTTGGATAAAGCAATAGCATCTTACCCTCTGTGAGCTTTGTCAACCCTCTGTGCTCTCTGTGGTTAAATAGAAAACACAAAGTTCACAGAGGTTTAATCACAGAGGGCTCAGCGGGTATTGTTTATTTTACCTCAAGCACAGCCAGACCACTGTTATCCTTGCCATAAACCTTGGCTATAGCTTTGACAACGGTACCCTTTTTTACAATAAAAGGTTTGGTGTATTGGTGAGCTGTGGTAAATGAAGGCGTCGAATCATCAGTACTAAAATAGATCTTTGCGCCGGGCGTCGGGCTGATCAAAGTTACCTGCTGGTTCTTTAAATGAATTGCTGGTCTTTTAACAATATCTACATACTGCGCTGTCCTTGCGTCGTGGATAACGCCTTTCCAGTTTAAACCAAAGCCAAAATCGTATGTATGATGATCTGCATCGGTATAAGGGATCATATCATGCGGGATATCTTCATCCTGTAGTTCAACAGTTTTCATGTTGGCCGGCATCTGGAAAGGTAATAGGCCCGATGGCTCGAAAGCACCGGTCAATACATCCAGAATTGCCTGGTTTTGAACACCGAAATTGCCTACAATTGCGTTAGCATCTTTCTCAAACTCAGCAGGGATTGTAGGTTTGGTCATCGTAAGTATTACAATAACAGGTTTGCCATTCATCGCCTTTTTGGTCTCGAGTATGGTTTTAAGATCATTGTAGTTGGCAGCTGTGATCGACTTGTCTTTGTAAGTACGGTCATGCACCTTAGGCTCGGAAGGATCGCCGGCAGCTATGCTATGGGCACGGGCATTGGTAGCTTTGTATTCGCCATATTGTAAGGTAATAGGCACATAACCATTTCCACCCTTTAGCGTATCTGCACCATCGTAACCTGATCCGCCGCTTGGGCTACTCACAAAAACAATGGCTGCATCCGCTTTTGAAGGAACATCTGTTGAATTAAAATATTTACTGAATAAAGCCGGACTAACAGCTTCATCCCAATGTTCCTTTGATGGCGGTCCGAAAAAGCCTTTTACAGAGGGCGTATATTTTTTTGGAAGGTATATAGTGAGTCCTTTTTTCAAAGGCAATACCTGTTTACTGTTTTTTAATAGAACGATCGATTTTAACTGGGCGTTATAGCCTGCAGTCATAAATTCTGGCTTTCCTACAGTAGCCACCGAATTAGCCACATTCAAATAAGGGTTTTCAAATAAGCCCGTTCTGAAAATATTGGTAAGTAAGCGAACTGCAGATTGCTCGAAACGGGCACGCATAAACGCTTCACCATGCTCTTTTATACCCATTTGGTATGCCTCCAAAACCGGCCCGGCTACGTTATTACCGCCAAACTGGTCTACCCCGGCCATCAAAACTTTATAATGTCTTTCGGCCACAGTCTTGTTTTCCATACCCCAAGATTTGCCCATAAACTCGTCCGGTTTTTTTCCTTCGTCAGCAGTCACCAACCAATCGGTACAAACCACACCGTCATAATGGTATTTGGTGCGCAGCAGATCGGTGATCAGGTATTTATTGTAGCTGTTGCCTTCGTTTTCCTTGTCTTTGATATCTCTGCCGTAAGAAATGGTGTAATAAGGCATCACTGCAGCCGACATAGCCGTTTTTCCTTTAAGTTTTAGTGCACCATCTACAAATGATACCAGGTGCTCATCAAAATTATTACCGGGATAAACAGCAAATTTACCATAGGCAAAATGCGCATCTCGCCCCGCTTCCTCGGGACCGCCACCCGGCCAATGTTTCATCATAGCGTTTACACTATGATAACCCCAGCCATCTTTTATTTCGCTATCACCAGTTGAAGTTTGAAATCCATCTACATAGGCCCGGGCCAGATCGGCGTCCAATTGAGGGTCTTCACCAAAAGTTCCATTGATACGAGCCCAGCGGGGCTCAGAACCCAGGTCGATCTGAGGCGACAAAGCCGTAGCAATGCCTAAAGCACGGTATTCCTGAGCAGCGATATTTCCAAATTGTAGTACCACATCAGGATCGAAGGATGCAGCAAGGCCCAATTGATCTGGCCATTGTGAAATTTTCCCACCGGCGCCTGCCGTATACTCAACGCCTGAATTGGTTCCATGGCGCGGATCCGAACTATTATTGGCAGGTATACCGAAAGCGCTGGCTTCCACCAGTGCCTGAACTTTGTTGTTCCATTTTGCGGCTACCTCGGGGCTTTGAACCGATGTGATCAGCACATGCCTAAGGTTATCTTTTAATAAAAAGTCTTTTTGCTGATCGGTAACGTCGGAAGGATCGATACCTCCTTCATTGAATTTTTTACCGTTGTAAGTACCTGCACCAAATGGACCACCCGACATAGCAGGTATGGCCTGGTGAATACTGTAAAGCATCAAACCAGCTATCTCGTTAACCGAAAGTTGTGAAGCCAGATCTTTAGCACGCTCTGCAACCGGTAAACGCCAGTCTTCATATTTATCAAGCTTGCCATTTTTATTCAGGTCCTTGAATGCAAGACCATCCACCGTTAATATTTTCACACCCGAACGAGTGGAATATCCTAAAGTAGGTCCATTTTGGTTTTTAACAAGGATGATGCCATCGCCCTCATCACTGGCAGTCCAGTGTAGCTGGTCGCTTTTATTGCTGCAAATGGTTACAGCGAGTAGCATGATGGAAAGTGAGCCGATAAAAAATACGACATTCCGGAAGTTGAAAATATTCATAGCAAGGTTGGATAATTGGTTTTAATTGATTGTGTTAAAAAGACACAAACTAAAGGTATGTATATAGAACCAAATAGCAAAAAAGAATCGATAAATAGCTGCAAAGCCACGATGGGCAATGGTATTAAATCGATGAAAAAAGGCAAAAGCCAGCGGGGGACAACAAAAAAGAAAGCTCCCCGAAATATCCGGGGAGCTCACATCAAACTAAACCAACAACTTATTATGAAAACATTTTTGCATTGTTCGAACCAGCGCAACTGGTTTTTTTCTCCCGGGGGCCTCGGGCTCTCAACAAATCACAACATTTAATCTCACTGCCTCCGGCACCCGGTCAAATTATTTTACGCTTATTTCGCGTGATTGAATTTTGGCTTCTTCTTTTTTAGCCACATTCAGCTTCAAGATACCGTCAGTATATTCAGCTTCAATTTTGGCATGGTCTGCAGTTTCAGGCAAGGTAAACGACCTTACAAAAGAATTATAGCTGTATTCGCGTTTACTGTACTTTTTACCTTCTTCTACATTTTCAGTTTTCTTTTCGGCTGAAACGCTCAACAGGTTTTTCTCAAGACTGATCTTAAAATCATCTTTCTTCAGTCCGGGAGCAGCCAATTCGATGTGGAATTCGTTTTCGGTTTCTGCAATATTCACAGCAGGCACTTTGCTTACAAACCTGTCGTTAAAGAACGAATCGTTTACAATTGAATCGAATACATCATTGAACCAGGGGTTTACTACGCTTTTTTGTCCGTTGTTAAATTTTACGAGTGTCATATTTATATCCTCCAGAGTTTATTATTTTTTAGTTTATTAACTTCGCAGGGTATAGATCAACAGTTATACCAAGCGGTAAAATTTGATATTTTAAGCCACAATGACACTTCTGATTGATTTCATGCAGACATAATGACACAAAATGAGTGAAAATATAGCAGATTATAAATTCCGAACCCCCGTTCCAATCCGTTTTTCGGATCTGGATTTCTATGGACATGTGAATAACGCCGTATATTTAACGTATTTCGAAATTGCCAGGTCCGACTATTGGCGCGAGGTGGTACAATGGGATTGGAACCATAACGGCATCATTTTGGCGCGGTCGGAAGTTAACTACCTGAAGCCTATTACCCGAAACGACCAGATAGCATGCTATGTGCGTACCACCCGCATAGGTAACAGCAGTTTTGATGTGATGCATATATTGGTAAAAATTACAGAGGAAGGCGAGGAAATTTGCACAACCGGTAAAACAGTTTGCATAAGTTATGACTACAGCGTACACAAACCGGTTAAAATACCGAAAGAACAGCGCGAACGAATGATTGCCTATGACCGGCCGGGACTAATATTGAACACGAACTAATAAACCGAATAAGACACAATTGATGGATTTATTTTGATTTTCAGGATTTGTCTTTTTATCAAACAAATCTCCAAAACCCCAAAATCGTGTCTTTGTCTAAAATATCTTTCCCGGATTCAAAATCCCATTCGGATCAAAAACCTGCTTAATGCCGCGCCATAGCCCGAAATGGATCTCAGAGTATTTGATCGGCATAAATTCTTTCTGAACCAGGCCGATGCCATGTTCACCGGATAGAGTTCCGCCCAGGGCAACGGTCAGTTCGAATATCTCTTGGATACCTTGCTTCAGGTTATTGTTCCAATCTTCATCACTCATACCGGCTTTGATGATGTTTACATGCACATTACCATCACCGGCGTGACCATAGCAAACCGACTCAAATCCATATTTGGCACCCGTTTCTTTAATGCCTTTGATCAGTTGCGGCAAAGCAGCCCTGGGGACCACGGTATCTTCCTCTTTATATACTGTATTTGATTTAACGGAAACAGCCATTGTACGGCGCAAACGCCACAACTCCTCTTTTTGGGCCGAAGTATCTGCAAAAAGCACTTCCTTACAATCAAACTCCTCCAAAACCATGTTGATCTTTTCGCAATCAGCAAAAATGGTGTCCTGGTTATTGCCGTCTACTTCTATCAGCAAAAAGGCTCCAATACCATCCTTCAGATCAAAACTGATACCATCATGCTCCTTTACCCATTCCACTCCCCTGCGTTCCATAAATTCAAGCGCCGAGGGAATAACACCCGCCCTGAAAATTGCAGATACTGCGGCGCAGGCATTCTCATTGGTACTAAAATAAGCCAGCAACAAAGCATCCTGAGTAGGCCTTGGAATTAGCTTGGTAACAATTTTAGTGATGATACCCAGTGTACCTTCAGATCCAATCATTAACTGGGTCAGATTATAGCCGGAAGCATATTTAAGTGTATTGGCGCCCGTCCATATTACTTCACCATTAGGTAACACTACCTGCAGGTTAAGAATATACTCGCGGATGGTGCCATATTTTACCACCCTTGGGCCACCGGAGCCATGCGAAACATTGCCACCTATAAAACAGCTGCCTTTGCTTGCGGGGTCAACCGGGTATAACAGCCCTTTTTCGGCAACGGCATTCATAAAAACTTCAGTTATCACACCGGGTTCTACAGTTGCCTGTAAATTCTGCTCATCAATACCCAAAATATGATTGAATCGCTCCATAGCGATCAGGAGTCCACCTTTAATAGGCAATGCACCGCCACTTAGGCCTGTGCCAGCTCCTCTTGCTGTAACCGGAATTCGATTTTCATTACACAAGCTGAGCAGTGCAGATACCTCCTCAACTGTGCCTGGTTTAGCAACAACTTCGGGATAAAAATGAAGATCTTCAGTTTCATCGTGACTGTAGGGCTCCAATTCACCCCGATCAATGATAACTGCTGTATCACCAACAATTGAACGGATAACCGCAAGCAGCCGATCGTTTATTTTATTGAATTCCATTTCAGTGCTTTTGATAAGTAATAGTAACACCCGAATGTGATACCTTTCCCGGCAGTGGAGGGTAAAGTTTTTTGATGGTCACCGTTACTTTTTCAACGAAACTATAGTGATGCACAACATCGTCAATAATAGCCTGACACAAACTTTCTATCAGCTTGCGGGGTTTTTGCATTTGCTGGTAGGTTAATTCATACAGATGTTCATAATTGACAGTATCCGTCAGCTTATCGTGTAATAATTCCCCCTTAGGTTCAAAATCCACTGAAATATCTACCACAAACCGGCTTCCCAGCAGTTGCTCCTCAGGATAAAAACCATGTTTGCCATAGAATTCGGCACCATGCAAGGCTACATTAATCATGGGGCGAATTTAATGATTTGTGGTTAGTTTATTGGCTATTTGTCATTTGGTATTAGGCATTGGGCATTGGGATTAGTCTGAACCATGATTTTATTGATTTGAGGATCACCATGATATCAATTATCTAAATTTTGTTCCATTAACTCACCCACTACAACTAAGTTAACCATCCCGATAGCTATCGGGACAACTAATACAACTAATATAACCACTACAACTAATACAACTAACACAACCAAACTCCTATCTTTGCCAAACCAATTCATACTCCAATGGCTAAAACCGATCTTTACGAGGCTCCTGACTATTATTTATTAGATGAATTGCTCACCGACGAGCATAAGTTGATACGTGCAACCGTGCGCGACTGGGTAAAAAAAGAAGTAAGCCCGATCATAGAAGATTATGCGCAAAAAGCTGAATTCCCAAAACATTTGTTAAAAGGACTGGCAGAAATAGGCGCATTCGGCCCAACCGTACCTGTAGAATATGGTGGTGCCGGACTTGATTACACAGCTTATGGCATCATAATGCAGGAAATTGAGCGTGGCGATTCCGGTATCAGGTCTACTGCGTCTGTACAGGGGTCGTTGGTGATGTATCCGATCTATGCTTACGGATCAGAAGAACAAAAGCATAAATATTTGCCAAAGCTTGCAGCTGGTGAGTTGATAGGTTGTTTTGGATTGACCGAACCCGACCATGGCTCGAACCCGGGCGGCATGACGACCAATATTAAAGATGCAGGCAACCATGTTATTTTGAATGGTGCTAAAATGTGGATATCCAACTCCCCTTTTGCAGATATTGCGGTGGTTTGGGCCAAAGATGAAAGTGGTAAAATCCGCGGCTTAATAGTTGAACGCGGCATGGAAGGTTTTTCAACGCCCGAAACACATAACAAATGGTCGTTACGCGCTTCTGCTACAGGCGAGCTGGTATTTGATAATGTGAAAGTTCCCAAAGAAAATATATTACCAAATGTATCCGGACTAAAAGGCCCGCTTGGCTGCCTCAATCAGGCCCGTTATGGTATAGCATGGGGTGCTATAGGTGCTGCCATGGATTGTTATGATACAGCCTTGCGTTACTCTAAAGAGCGGGTTCAGTTTGGCCGCCCGATTGCAGGTTTCCAATTGCAGCAAAAGAAGCTGGCTGAAATGATCACGGAGATCACCAAAGCTCAGCTGTTGGTTTGGCGATTGGGAGTGCTAAAAAGCGAAAATCGTGCTACTCCTGCCCAGATTTCAATGGCTAAACGCAACAGCGTTGAGACCGCTATTAATATAGCACGTGAAGCCAGACAAATGCTTGGAGGTATGGGAATTACCGGCGAATACCCGATCATGCGCCATATGATGAACCTGGAGTCGGTTATTACCTATGAGGGTACGCACGATATTCACCTACTGATCACCGGCATGGATATTACCGGCGAAGATGCTTTCAAATAGGCTTAAATAATAGGGGTTGATCAGCCTTTCAGGAAATCAGCATACCAGTGTCCGGATGATTTTATGGTGCGTTTTTGTGTTTCAAAATCAACATGCACCAATCCGAAACGCGGGTGATATCCTTCGGCCCATTCGAAATTATCAGTAAGCGTCCAAACAAAATAACCGCCAACGTTTACGCCTTCCTGTTTGGCCAGAAATAGCTGTTGTAAATTTTCGCGGATGTAATCAGTTCGCTGATTGTCGGCTACGGTTCCGTCTTGTACTTTGTCTGGAAAAGCAGCGCCGTTTTCGGTAATGATGATCTTTCTTATTTGCGGATAAGCACCGAACTTTTTCAGGATATGATATATTGCTTGGGGATATACTTCCCAGCCCATTGCTGTCAAAGGCACCTTTCGATTGGCGGCTTTAACCAGTCTCGCTCTGATATATGGCGTCAGAAATGAATATTTGACGATCTCGCGTGTATAATTCTGCAGACCGATAAAGTCAAAATCAAAATGCATGTTATCCTCATCGCCGGGTAGCATATATTTTTGAAGCCCTTTTAATACCGGAATATCTTCAAAGGGATAACCGAGACCAAGAACAGGCTCTACAAATAACCGGTTCACCAATGCATCCGCCCTATTGGCTGCAGCAAAATCACGTTTAGTTTCGGCGTAAGATTCGATATGTGAGCAGGAAAACGTGGTGCCTATAACTGCCTCTGGTAATATTTCGCGCAGCTTGCGGGCACCTGCCACCATACTCAGCACGATATGATGAATAGCAGGAATGAAATTCCGGATACCTGTTCGTCCCGGTGCATGTATCCCAAAAAAATATCCTGCACCTGAAAAAACTGAAGGCTCGTTCATCACCATCCAATGTTTTACCCGGTCGCCAAAGTTGCGCACGCAAACCTCGGTATAATTGGTAAACCAGTCTACAATCTGCCGGTTTGTCCAGCCTCCCTGCAATTCAAGCACCTGCGGTAAATCCCAATGGTAGATGGTAAGCCAGGGTTCAATCCCTTGTTCCAGACAATAGTCGATAACGCGATTATAATAGTTTATACCCTCGGCATTCACCTTGCCGGTACCATCAGGTAAAATACGGGTCCAGGAAATTGAAAACCGAAAATTAGGGATATTGAGCCGCTTTACCAGGTCAATATCTTCTTTGAAATTGTAATAAAAGTTACAGGCTGTGCGGGCATGATGTCCTCCATTTATCCGGCCCTTTTTTGCAGTAAATGCATCCCATATCGACTCCCCTTTTCCATCAACATCATGAGCCCCCTCTATTTGAAAAGCAGCAGTAGAAACACCCCATTCAAAATCACTGCCATATAAAGTCCGGGTTAGTCTATCCATAGATCAAGCGTAGCACTTGCAGCAAAAAACGACTAAAGTTTGAATATAAACAAACTTCAAATTTTTCGACTTAAACAGACAGGGAGATAAGAAAAGCAATTTTTCAGTGAATAAACGATGACCGAAGGCTTCTGATGATCATCCATTCGCGGAAATTACGGATAAGCTTTGCAAAATTGATACTGAATTTCATGGTTTCCAGTTTTGTTTATCAAATCTCCTTTTGCAATATGAAGCCGCTATAATGGCTATATTATGTTTATGTTAAAGTTTTTTGCTTATAGGTTTAATCTTGGCGCATTTAATTTTGTGTCAGTATCGCCGACAGTTTATAAATTTGAGCTATGAAGGCATATTTCAAACGCCTGTTTGATTACGATAAGCATACCAACCTGCTGATCACCGATTTGATCCTGAATAGCAAAAACCAGGATAGATCCATCAAAACTATGGCACATTTACTGGCTTCGCCAGAAATTTGGTTATCGAGAAGCAAAAATGAGCCGACAGACAGTTTTATCGTCTGGCCCGATTGGCCGATTGATTCCTTTAAAAAAAGGATCATTGAAAACCATTTGAACTGGACTACCTTTCTGGAGTCTTTAAGTGAAGATGCTTTCAAGCAAAAGATTTGTTACCATAATTCAAAAGGCGAATATTTTGAGGACCCGCTAACTGATATTGTGACACATGTGATCAACCACGGCACACACCATCGTGCGCAGATAGGTTTATATCTGAAGGCAGAGGGTACCGAATTACCCTTTACAGATTTTATCGCATTTATCCGAAACTGCTAAAATTGCTGAATTATGGCTTTATACTTCTCATAAATGTTAATTTTGTCAAAGTTTAAATCATATGAAAAACATAAGCTGTATCCTGATTTCTTTTGGCTTGTTAATGGGCTGTTCCAACGGCGCCAAAGAGGAAAGTGACCTTAAGAACGACATCATTTCGATGCACGAAAAAATGATGAACAACGACGAGGCGCTGATGAAAAACAAAATGAAGCTGGACACCCTTTTAAAACTAAAAAAGGATACAGTTGCTTTAAAACCCCTGGTTGCAAAATTAAGTGCCGCTGACAATGCCATGGATAAATGGATGAGTCAGTTTCAGCCTGATATGACCGGCAAATCGCACGACGAAGTGATCAGCTACTATAACGGGCAGAAAAAATTGGTTTTGGCAGTTGACTCGCAGATCAACAACGCGATCAATGAATCGAACAAATACCTTTCGGCACATAAATAACATGAGAAAACTTGTATTTGGGATCCTGATATTGGCTGCCGGATGGTCTTCCTGCAAAACAAATGACGGTAAAACAAGTCTGCCTATTTTTGGTAGCCGCAAAGCAGTTACAAAAACTGTCAATGGCCAATCGGTTACGGATACGGTTTATCAAACCATTCCGAAATTCAGCCTTGTTAACCAATACGGTGACAGCATCAGTAATAAAAACCTGGATGGAAAGATCTACGTGGCTGATTTCTTTTTTACCACCTGCCCCTCTATCTGCCCGATGATGGCCCGAAACCTGCTGACTGTTTATAATACCTTTAAAAGCAAGGACGATTTTAAAATACTTTCGCATAGTATCGACCCTAAACACGATAGCGTACCCGTACTAAAAAAGTATGCTGACAAACTGGGTGTTAGCGGTAATACCTGGTGGTTTGTACAAGGTAAAAAAGAAGATGTTTATACTATTGCCGAAAAAAATTACCTGGTAGCTGTAAAGCAAGATAGTACCGCCGCCGGTGGCTATGTGCACCAGGGATATTTTGTTTTGGTTGATAAACAAAAGCGTGTAAGAGGTGCCTATGATGGAACCGACCCTAAACAGGTTGACCAGCTTATTACAGACATCAAAACCTTACAGGCAGAACCTGATCAGAAATGATGGCGATAAGATATCCTAAATCAATAGTCGCCGCTTTAGGGCTTTCGATAGTTATTTCGCTGTTTTTTTCCTGTGAAAACAATAACAGCCTGGAGTTAAAACGCTATTATTCCGAAGGAGCCGCAATCTACCAAACCCATTGCCTTAATTGCCATGCCGCCGATGGCTCGGGACTTTTAGCATTGATACCGGCACTTAACGACTCAACCTTTTTAAAAAACAATAAAGCATCACTCGCTTGTGCCATTCGTTATGGTCTGAAGAGACCAATAAAGATCAACGGCAAAGCCTATGACGAAAATATGCCCGCAGCCAACCTCGCTCCCATGGAAATAGCCCAGGTGATCACCTATATGAACAACTCGTTCGGCAATCAATTGGGCATGGTTACAATGGATGAAGTAGAAGCTGATTTGAAAAGCTGTAAGTAAATACGTATTAACCATTACGATCAGTGATCATCCCGATCCGAATCATTCCAACCCATTCAACCTAATCACCCCAATCCAACCCAAGCAACTAATTCTAACTTAATCAACCCAAACCCTTATCTTTGCCCTGCAAATCGTTCTATCGCTCCGCTTTAAAACCGGGGAGGAAAGTCCGGGCAACACAGAGCATCCTGCTTCCTAACGGGAAGGCGCCGTTCAGCCGGCGACGGAAAGTGCCACAGAAAATAAACCGCCCCGATTTTATCAGGGTAAGGGTGAAAACGCGAGGTAAGAGCTCACGGCTTTCCCGGGCGACCGGGATTGCGGTAAACCCCAGGAGTTGAAAGACCAAATAGGTCCTGGATACGGAAGCTGCTCGCTTCATGTGCCGTCCCGATAGCTATCGGGATATCGGTACAACCAGGATGGGTAGGTTGCTTGAACCTGCCAGCAATGGCAGGGCCAGATCAATGATAGAAATATACAGAACCCGGCTTATAGCTTTGCTGCTGAATTTTAGCCCAACCTTAACGGTTGGGCTTTATTTTTGGCTAAAGTGTTTATTTTTCTATACAATTCAGCTACCTTAGCACGTTATCTAACCAGTTTTAAGCAAAAACATGGCAAAAATTTTGATCATTGATGATGAGCGTTCCATCAGAAATACCCTGCGCGAAATACTGGAATATGAGAATTACGAGGTTGATGATGTTGACAATGGCGTAGATGGAATCGGGCTGATCGGCGAAAACGATTATGACCTGGTGCTTTGCGATATTAAGATGAACCGCATGGACGGCATGGAAGTGCTGACCGAAGGTTTAGCCATAAAGCCCGATCTGCCATTTATCATGATATCGGGCCATGGTACTGTTGAAACTGCGGTTGAAGCCAGTAAAAAAGGCGCTTTTGATTTTATTTCAAAACCACCCGACCTTAACCGCCTGCTCATCACAGTGCGCAATGCGCTCGATCGCGGAAGTTTGGTAACGGAGACCAAAGTTTTAAAACGTAAAGTTTCAAAAGTACGCGAGATACTGGGCGAATCGCAGGCGATCAGAAAGATAAAAGAAACGATAGACCGGGTTGCACCAACCGAGGCACGCGTATTGATAACTGGCGCAAACGGCAGCGGCAAGGAACTGGTGGCCCGCTGGTTGCACGAAAAATCAAACCGGGTAAATGCACCATTGATCGAAGTAAACTGCGCTGCGATTCCATCAGAACTAATTGAAAGTGAATTGTTTGGACACGAGAAAGGATCTTTTACTTCAGCTGTAAAACAGCGCATTGGTAAGTTTGAATCGGCACACGCCGGAACCCTTTTTCTGGATGAGATCGGCGACATGAGTCAATCTGCCCAGGCCAAGGTTTTGCGCGCATTGCAGGAAAATAAAATTACCCGTGTGGGGGGTGAGAAAGAAATTGAAGTTGATGTTAGGGTTATTGCAGCCACTAACAAGGATTTGCTGAAAGAGATTGAGGCAGGTAATTTCAGGATGGACCTTTACCACCGGCTGAGTGTTATTTTGATCCACGTACCGCCGCTGTCTGAACGCAAAGATGATATTTCCCTGCTCACTACCAATTTTCTCGACGAGATATGCAATGATTACAGCATGCCTGTAAAAAAGATATCGGATAGCGCATTGGAAGCATTAAAACAATTACCCTGGACCGGCAATATCCGCGAACTTCGCAATATGGTTGAACGTCTGATCATTCTGAGTGATAAAACAATTACGGAGAATGATGTACGTTCATTTGCCAATCCATCAGGGCCGGTAAGCGCTGATAATGCTTCGGGCAGAAATACCGAGCTTGACTTTGACAGATTTTCCAACTTCCAGGAATATAAAGACTATGCCGAAAGAGTTTACATCAAATTTAAACTTGAAAAGAATAACTGGAATGTATCAAAAACCGCCGATGATATTGATATTCAGCGCAGTCATTTATACAGTAAGATAGAAAAATACGGATTAAAACGGGGGGAATAAATAAATAACACCGCAAGAAAACGAAGTTTGGTGAACCAGATAAATTTTAATTTTCAACGAAGTTAATCGGAAAAGTAACCTGTAATGCCTATTTGCCGTTTCAGTTCAATTACTTACCTTAGGTAAATCCCAAAAGACTAAATAAAATCACTTTTTTAACGTTTATGAGCGATCATCACCAAACTCCTCCTCCTCCTGCCCAAATGCTTCAATTGATCAGCGGTTTTTGGGTTTCAAATTGTATTTATAATGCTGCCAGGTTGAATATTGCCGACCTGCTGGCCGATGGACCAAAATCAATTGATCATTTGGCGAAAAAATCACATAGCAACGGACCGGCATTATTCAGGCTACTTCGCGCATTAGCTGGAACAGGAATATTTGCTGAGAACGAAAATGGTGAATTTGCCAATACACCCTTAAGTGAAACTTTGAGGGAAGGTGTAAAAGGCTCGATGAAGGCTTTTGTTAAGGCCCAGCTTGGCGACCACTTTAAAGCCTGGGGTAACTTGCACCACAGCTTAAAAACCGGTGGTATCGCATTTGATGACGCAGTGGGTACTTCGGTTTGGAAATACTATGAAACGCATCCTGCAGATGGCTTAAACTTTATGCAAGCCATGTCCGACCTTAGTGCTGAAGCCATTGCAGCAGTTATACCTGCGTATGATTTTAGTCAGTTTAAACATATTGTAGATATTGGCGGCGGAAACGGCGCCCTGCTCATTGCCGTATTAAATGCTGTTCCTCATGCCCGCGGAATTGTTTTTGATGAAGAATATGTTGTAAAGAAAACACAAACCATTTTAATAGAAAACGGACTGGCAGGAAGAGCTAATGTAGAAGCAGGTAATTTTTTCAACCATGTACCAGCTGACGCAGATGCCTACCTGATGAAACAGATATTACACGATTGGAACGATCTGCAGGCTATCACTATTTTAACCAATATCAGCAAGGTTTTGAAAAAAAGCAGCAAGCTGTTGATCATTGAAGCAGTTATACCAGTAGGTAATGATCCGCATCCTGGCAAATATTTGGATATCAACATGATGGCGATGACAGGCGGCAAAGAGCGTACTGAGAAAGAATTTACAGAATTGCTTTCCTATTCGGGACTTAAGTTATCCAGGGTGATCCATACCCATTCGCCGCTGTTTGCCATTCTGGAAGTTGTAAAAGGATAAAACAGCTAAGTTTTCAGCTGTTGAATATCTCCCGTTCAATAATAAAATCTCGCCTTAAAACGCTACTTTTGCGCCATCAATGGAGCACATACGTAATTTTTGTATCATAGCGCATATCGATCACGGCAAAAGTACTTTAGCCGACCGATTGCTGGAATATACCAATACCATTTCCAAGCGCGATGCGCAGGCACAGTTATTGGACGACATGGACCTGGAACGTGAGCGTGGTATAACTATCAAGAGCCACGCGATACAGATGGACTATGAACTGGATGGTAAGAAATACGTACTTAACCTGATTGACACACCCGGCCACGTAGATTTTTCCTACGAAGTTTCGCGATCGATAGCTGCTTGCGAAGGTGCCTTACTGATTGTTGATGCTGCCCAGGGTATTCAGGCACAAACTATCTCCAATTTATACCTTGCTTTAGAAAACGACCTGGAAATAATCCCGGTATTGAATAAAATGGATCTTCCCGGCGCTATGCCTGAAGAAGTGAAGGACCAGATCGTTGACCTCATTGGTTGTAAACGCGAAGAGATCATTGCAGCTTCCGGCAAAACCGGTTTGGGTGTTTTTGATATACTTCGCGCTATCATAGAGCGCGTCCCCGCCCCTGTCGGCGATCCGAAAGCACCTTTGCAGGCTTTGATCTTCGACTCAGTTTTTAACTCTTTCCGCGGAATCATTGCCTATTTTAAAGTTGTTAACGGCGAAATACGCAAAGGCGAAAAAGTAAAATTCGTTGCAACCGAAAAGCAGTACCTTGCCGATGAAGTAGGCACGCTAAAACTGAATCAATTACCTAAAGACGTTATCAAAACTGGTGACGTTGGCTATATCATTTCCGGTATTAAAGAAGCCCGTGAAGTTAAGGTAGGTGATACCATCACCCATATAGATCGTCCATGTGCCGAAGGTATACAGGGTTTTGAGGAAGTAAAACCAATGGTATTTGCCGGCATTTACCCGGTTGATACGGAGGATTACGAAGAACTGCGCGAATCAATGGCAAAACTGCAGTTGAACGACGCTTCTTTGGTATTTGAACCCGAATCATCTGCAGCACTGGGCTTTGGTTTCCGTTGCGGTTTCCTTGGAATGCTGCATATGGAGATCATTCAGGAAAGGCTGGAACGCGAGTTTGACATGACGGTAATAACCACGGTTCCAAACGTATCTTACAAAGCATTCACCACCCGCGGCGAAGAAATGCAGGTGAATAACCCTTCAGATCTCCCCGATCCCAGCAAAATCGATTTTGTAGAGGAACCCTATATCAAAGCATCCATCATTACCAAGTCTGAATTTGTTGGCCCCGTAATGTCGCTCTGTATACAGAAAAGGGGGATCATCACCCACCAATCGTATTTAACAGCCGACAGGGTTGAACTCACCTTTGAATTACCTATGGGCGAGATCGTTTTCGACTTTTATGATAAGCTGAAGACGATATCCAAAGGCTACGCCTCGTTTGATTATCACCAGATCGGTTACCGGCAATCAGATTTGGTACGCTTAGATATCCGCCTTAATGGCGAACCAGTGGATGCTCTTTCTTCATTGATACACCGCACCAATGCTTATGATTTCGGCAAAAAGATATGTGAGAAGCTGAAAGAATTATTGCCCCGCCAGCAATTCGAGATCATCATTCAGGCATCCATCGGTGCCAAGATCATTGCGCGTGAAACCGTAAAAGCTTTGCGTAAGGACGTTACTGCCAAGTGTTATGGTGGTGATATTTCGCGTAAACGTAAATTACTTGAAAAGCAGAAAAAAGGTAAAAAACGAATGCGCCAGGTAGGTAATGTGGAGATACCACAGTCGGCCTTTATGGCGGTGCTGAAATTAGATTGATCATTGCAGATATCAAAAATATAAGCTGATACGAGCAAAACTCATATAAACTTAGTTTGAATTTGTATTGGGCCTCCCCAATCACAAATCACCAATCACAAATCACTAAAATGCAATTACTCGACGGTAAATACGTATCAGAAAAACTCAAGGGAGAGATCGCCATTGAGGCCGCCAAAATTTTAGAAAGAACTGGCCGTAAGCCACATTTGGTGGCCGTATTGGTTGGACATGATGGCGGAAGCGAAACCTACGTGGCCAGCAAAATGCGAAATTGCGAAGCCGTTGGCTTTAAATCGTCATTGGTGCGCTATGAGTCGACTGTTACAGAAGAAGAGCTATTAGCTAAAGTAATTGAATTGAACGCTGATGCTGATATTGATGGCATCATTGTACAATTACCATTACCCAAACATATCGATCCGGACAAAGTGACGGAGTGTATCGATTACCGAAAAGATGTCGATGGCTTCCACCCTATTAACCTGGGGCGGATGCAGCGTAATTTACCATCGTTTATACCCGCTACCCCCTACGGCATTACTTTGATGCTGAAAGAATACAAAATTGAAACATCAGGCAAACACTGCGTAGTAGTTGGACGCAGTAATATTGTAGGATCGCCTATGAGCATCCTGATGGCACGAAATACTTACCCGGGCAACTGTACCGTAACGCTTTGTCACAGCAGAACACCCGATATCAAAAGCTTTACATTAGATGCGGATATCCTGATCGTAGCTATCGGTAAGAAGAATTTCATCACCGCTGATATGGTAAAACCCGGCGCCGTAGTTATTGACGTAGGTATGAACCGCGAAGTTTCTACGGTAACAAAATCAGGCTTCAAACTTTATGGTGATGTGGATTTTGAAAATGTAGCCCCAATATCTTCTTTTATAACACCCGTTCCCGGAGGTGTAGGCTTAATGACGATCATCGGCTTATTGAAAAATACGCTGGCTTCAGCAAATAAGGAAGTTTACGTCTGATCCGTGTGATTTTACTGATCACGTTGAGTGCTAAATATCAGTTTAATCAGTAAAATCAAACGTATCAGCGGTTAAGAAATTGGCACGTGCTTTTGTCTGAACCATGATTCGTAGGATTTAGGGATTTCAGGATTTTATTGTGCGTTGTCATGCTGAGCTTGTCGAAGCAAGTGCGCAGAGGCCAACCCTCGTCGTCCTTCTATAAACTCAGGGTGACACTTCAAATTTTTATATTTAATTTCTGAATTATGCTTTGGTGGATATAGCAATTATTCCGTCAAGAACACGTCCAAGTCATTTTAGTTACGACAAATACCCGGAAGGTATCAAATTATCCTCATTTTCATCAAACCAGGCCATAGACAAAATACGCCAGTTACCTTTCACCTGTACAAACTGTATATAATTTACTCCCCGTGGTAAACGACCGGAGGTTTCTTCACCCAGGTTATATTCATAAATACTCACCCTGCGGGCTAATTTGCCAAAAAACTCAGTTTTTCCATGAATTTCATGAATAATGTATTGGCTTAGATTCCCCTCCGCAATTTCAGACTCAAGCGCAGTAACAAAAGAGGAAGCACTGAAACCTGCAGGCTGCTTAAAACTTCCATTGACCAACACACCCTCACCATAAAACAGGATTTGCACTGCACTCAGTTCTGGTGGATGCTCGTTCCTGATGGTAATAGCACGATAATAGTCCCTTACCAGATCATCGATCTCAATAGCTTCGTTTTTCATTTGAATGATTGTTTAAACTGCTCCCAAAAAGAAGTGACCCCGATGTAAACTTCCATGCCTCTGATCTCAACCGGATAGCTGCTTACATAATCGTTTTGTCCTGCACTCCCCTTTCCGGTTTTCAAATCAAATGAATAACGATGCAGAGGGCAAATAAGTTTGCCATCATTACACCAGCCTTGCGTTAAATCGCCCCCGGCATGCGGGCATTTGGCTCCCAGGGCAAAAAGCTCGCCGCCCTGCCCAACCAGACAAATGCTTTTACTACCAACTTTAACCTTTTTGATAAAAGTCTCACCATTGAACACCAGATCCGGAACCAGGTACCACTCCACAATTTAAAAATCGATCTTCAGGTTCATTACTGCCGGGTTTTTAATGATCTCTTCCATGTTGGTTTGCAGGATCACCCGTTTTTTGTCGGCAGACAATACTGCCCGCGAATTATATAATTTCTTTACCGGTTTAGCAAAATTGAGTACAACCTTATAGGGCATTTCAATCAGCATAGCCTTAGCCATAGCAAAAGTAGATTGTGTTTTTTTCAAAAACGCATTAAACTTAGCCTTATCAATAATGCGATAGAATTTGTGAGGCGTAACCTCATAGGCATAATAATCCTGACCACCCAATAATTGCTGTGCATCAAATCCATTAAAGTTTTTATCCGCTTTAGATACCGACCTGATATTACTTTGTGCCTCAATTTTTGAAATGTTCTGCAAATAATATTGCAGATCGGCTGCATTTTTTGCTTCATGTGATATGCTGATCTTCATCACATTTTTTGGCAAATTCATTTGAACCGACAAATTGCTGCTTTTGGCCAGGTTTACCTGGTCTAAGGTCATACGCTGTTGAATACTATCGGGCAGGGCACTATAGAAATTGAGCGTTGTATCCCGGGCAGCATTGAACTGGGGCGTAGCTTTGATAGAATCAGACATCAGATTCATCAAAACCGAAACTGCCTGTCCCATATCAAACGAATAGGCAACCTTACATGATCCATCTGCCTTAAAATCATAATGTTCTACAACATCAACACAAGAGGAGAAGGTAAGGATAGCCAGCGTGAAAAATAAATAGTAGCATTTTCTCATAGGCTCATTTTTGAGTAATACTAATCAATTTGAGGGAATTTTCAAAGATATTTTTTGAGGTCCGAAAGTCCGCAGTAGTCCGGACTTCTGCGGACTTTCGGACTTCAAGACTAAAAAAGTATCTTTGCCCCCTGAAATTATGGCAAACCAGGTACCGGAAGATGGCACAATGCTTCCTTTGATGGAAGAATTTTATACAATACAGGGCGAGGGATTTAATACAGGGAAAGCAGCCTATTTTATTCGTTTGGGCGGATGCGACGTAGGCTGTCATTGGTGCGACGTAAAAGAAAGCTGGGATGCTGAGCTGCATCCGCTTACGCATGCCGATCAGATCGTTGAGAACGCTTTAAAACACCCTTCACGGGCAGTGGTGGTTACCGGCGGCGAACCATTATTATATAATCTTGATTACCTGACCTCAAAACTACACAAAAAAGGTATCAAAACCTTTATTGAAACTTCGGGTGCATACCCGCTTTCCGGGCAATGGGACTGGATATGCTTGTCGCCTAAAAAATTCAAACGCCCCCATATAGGGATCGCTCAATATGCCCATGAGCTTAAAGTGATCGTATTTAATCAATCAGATTTTGCCTGGGCCGAAGAACATGCCAAACTGGTACTGCCTGACTGTAAGCTATATCTGCAGCCGGAATGGTCAAAAGCGAAAGAGATGACACCGCTGATCGTGGACTATGTTATGAAGAATCCACAATGGGAAATATCCTTACAAACCCATAAATACCTCAATATTCCCTAAAAAATAGACGTAACTTAGGAGAGCAAATCACGTATTAGAAGGTAATGAAAGCGCTCTCCCTTTCGCTGCTACTGCTATTGTCGGTATTGATAGCCTGTGCTCAGGAACGTCAGTATTCAACCAAAAACACAGAGGCGATCAAATTCTTTGCCCTGGCCAACCAAAGCCTGGATGACAATTTATACGCGGAAGCCATTGACCGGCTTCAAAAAGCACTGGACGAAGATTCAAAGTTTATAGAAGCACGAATTGTATTGGCCGATGTTTTGCGTGGGCGATGGCGATGGAATGAAGCCGCAGTACAGTACCGTGAAGCGATCAAGCTTGATCCTGAATTTAACAGAACAGTTTATTTTAAGTTAGGCGATTGCGATATTCATACTGCTCAATATGCCGAAGCAAAACAAAGTATTGAAAAATACCTCAGTTATCAGGGAATTTCAGCACAAACTGAATATATCGCCAAAAAACTACTGAGCGATGCTGTTTATAGCCTCGATGCTATCCAGCACCCTATACCATTCAATCCGATAAATCTGGGACCTGAAATAAATACGGCCGACGACGAGTATATGCCTGCAATAACCGCCGACGAAAACACCCTTATTTTCACACGAAAGGTTAATAACAACGAAGACTTTTATCAAAGCACTAAGATCAATGGCAAATGGCAAACTGCAGCTTACTTAAGTGATAAGATCAATACGCCGCAATACAATGAAGGATCTCAGTCGATATCGCTAAATGGCAAGGTATTGTTCTTTACCGGCTGTAACCGCCCTGACGGTTTGGGGCGTTGCGATATTTATATATCGATAAAAAAAGGCGCAGAATGGGGCAAACCATTCGATATAGCTCCGCCAGTGAATACTTCCGGATGGGAATCCCAGCCTTCGATCAGCGCCGATGGCCGCACGCTTTATTTTGTAAGTAATCGTAAAGGGGGCTTTGGCGGCTACGATATCTGGAAATCAAACCTTACAGAAAAAGGCTGGTCTGAGCCAGAGAATCTGGGGCCCAATATCAATACTGCCTTTGACGAACAATCGCCCTTTATTCATGCCGATGATAGCACCTTGTACTTTTGTTCAAATGGCTGGCCCGGTTTAGGTGGCATGGACCTCTTTGTCAGCAGGCTCGGTAAAGATGGCAAATGGCAAAAGCCAACAAACCTGGGCTACCCTATTAATTCAAATGGTGACGAAAACGGGTTAGCACTTACGGCAAATGGCAACTATGCTTTTTTTGCTTCCAACAAACTCAACGGTTATGGTGGTTTTGATATTTACACCTTCGAGCTACCACCTTCATTACGCCCGCACCAGGCTACCTATGTAAAAGGAACCGTGCTGGATGCGGTCACAAAAAAACCACTGGAAGCTTCTGTTGAAATTCTGGATCTTGAAAAAAACAACCCTGTTTACCAGGACTATAGTTCAGAAAGTGAGGGCGATTTTCTGGCAACTATCACAACCGGAAAAGATTACGGCTTAAATATAGCCAAAGATGGATACTTGTTTTATTCGGGTAATTTTTCGCTTAAAGGGCATGTTACTAAGGATCCGTTCAATATTACCGTAAATCTTCAGCCCATTGAGGTTGGCAGTAAAGTAATTCTTCAAAACATATTTTTCGCAACGAACAAATTTGAACTGCAGGACGAATCACGTGCTGAGTTACAGAAATTAATAGATTTTCTCGGCCTGAATCCTGGAGTAAAAATTGAAGTATCCGGGCACACCGACAACAAAGGCAGCCTGCAGGCGAACCAGATATTATCCGAGAACCGGGCTAAAGCGGTATACCAATACCTCATAGCAAATGGTATCAATGCCGGCAGAATTAGCTACAAGGGATACGGTCAAACCCAGCCAATTGCTACTAATGAAACAGACGATGGCAGAAGTCAGAACAGACGAACAGAGTTTAAAATTGTTGCTAAATAGTCTGAAAACCCCTATAATTCTTAAAGAATGTATTGGTAAAAATTCTAAAGCCTCGAATCTGATCAATTCGAGGCTTTAGAACTGTATTTTTTTAGAGGACTTCCCGACTTATGCGGGCTTTCCCACTTTCGGACAAAAAAATCAATTACCCATTTCCGACATAAACTTGATACGCATCAGTTGAACTTCTTCACGGGTATAATCATCTGTGCCAAGTTCCACAAGCGCATCATCAATTGAGTCTATCTCCGCTGATTTGAAGTAATCATAAACCTCCTCCTGCTTATCTTCGTCAATGACTTCATCAATAAAGTAATTGAGGTTCAGTTTAGTTCCGGAGTTGACGATCGATTCTACTTCACGCAATATCTCCTCGTAGGTAAGACCTTTGGAAGCAGCTATATCTTCAAGGTTTAAATGACGATCGATGTTTTGAATGATATAAACTTTAAGTGCCGATTTATTTGCCGCACTTTTGATCACCATATCTATAGGGCGATCAATTTCATTATCTTCAACGTATTTTTTGATCAGGTCAACAAAAGGCGCTCCAAATTTAGCAGCTTTGCCCGCACCTACACCTGATATTTGCTTTAATTCCTCCGTATTGATCGGATAATGCGTACACATTTCCTCAAGCGATGGATCCTGAAATATTACAAATGGCGGCAAGCCTTTTTGTTTAGCGATCTTTTTACGCAGATCCTTCAACATTTGTAGTAATGCTGAGTCTAAAGCGCCACCACCCTGCTTAGGACCTTCTTCCGATTCGTCCTCGTCTGTAGTGCCCATCGGCCTGTTCAGTACAAAACGAATACTATGAGGATTATCCAGGAAATTTACACCTGCTTTTGTTAACCTTAGTAAACCATATTGGTCGATATCTTTTGACAGATAATTATTCAGCAATGCCTGCCGCATTAATGATTTCCAAAGGTTTTCTCCATCTTCCTTGCCTGATCCAAATTCAGGGATCAAATGATGCTCATAATTATGTACCTGAGGATTATCTACCCCCATCAATACATTTATAATGTGTTCATCATCAAACTTTTCCCCTAATTTCCGAATGAGGCTAAGCGCTTTGTGCAACTGTTCTTCCCCATCAAAATGCTCTTTGTGGGCACAGCAGTTATCGCACATATTATTGCAACCAGCTTCGTTAAAGTTTTCGCCAAAGTAGTGTAAAAGTTGCTTCCTGCGGCAAACAGCAGATTCGGCATAATCAATTACTTCTTTCAGTATCTGGGTGCCTATTTCACGTTCAGATACCGGTTTATCCTTCATAAACTTCTGAAGCTTATCGATATCTTTCTCAGAATAAAAAGCCAGACATACACCTTCACCGCCATCACGGCCGGATCGCCCGGTTTCCTGGTAATAGCCTTCCATGCTTTTCGGCATGTCATGGTGTATCACATAACGCACATCGGGTTTATCAATACCCATACCAAATGCTATGGTTGCCACAATTACATCCACATCTTCCATCAGAAACTTATCCTGTGTGTCGGCCCTTACTTTGGAATCAAGACCGGCATGGTAAGGCAGCGCTTTAACGCCATTCAGGTTTAATGCTTCTGCAACTTCTTCTACCTTTTTACGGCTCAAACAATAAACGATACCTGATTTTCCCTGGTTCTGCTTAACAAATTTTACGATCTCTTTGATCACATTCCGTTTTGCTTTTACCTCGTAAAATAAATTTGAACGGTTGAAGGATGATTTGAAAACCGTAGCATTATTCATCTGCAGGTTTTTCTGAATATCCTGCTGTACTTTTGGTGTAGCTGTTGCTGTTAAAGCGATGATTGGAATATCATCGCCAATATTGCTGATAACCTGCCTTATTTTGCGGTATTCGGGCCTGAAATCATGCCCCCACTCCGATATGCAATGCGCCTCATCAACTGCCACAAACGACACCTGATTGAGCCGCAAAAAATCAATATTTTCCTGCTTTGTTAATGATTCAGGAGCAACGTAAAGCAACTTGGTTTTACCATCCAGTACATCTTCTTTTACGCGTGCTATATCAGCTTTGGTTAGTGAGGAATTTAAAAAGTGAGCAATACTATCTGAACCACCGAAGGCTCGTAACTGGTCGACCTGGTTTTTCATCAATGCGATCAATGGCGATATTACAATAGCAGTACCGTCACTCATTAACGCAGGCAATTGATAACACATAGATTTGCCCCCGCCTGTTGGCATTATCACAAAGGTATCATTACCGGCGAGGATGTTAGTGATGATCGCTTCCTGCTCTCCTTTAAAGTTATCAAAACCAAAGAAATTTTGGAGATTATCAAAAAGCGACCGTTTTGTTTCAATCATTATAGGTAATTATATTATTATACTTAAAAGTTCAAAATAACAAAATTTTCTAAATAAACGATGCCTTTTCTTTTAAATTTTATATAAAAATGATTTTTAAATGAAAACAATTTGTTTATTTACGCGATTTATAACTTTGATCAAATTTTAGCCGTTTAACGTGATTTTAATTAACATATAATTTACAGAATATTGTTCAATTTTACATCAGTTTTGTGCTACAAAATTTCTTAAATCTCAAATGAACAAAAACTATTATGCTATTATAATGGCTGGCGGCATCGGAAGCCGTTTTTGGCCGATTAGCAGATCATCATATCCCAAGCAATTTCTAGATATACTTGGCACCGGCAAAACATTGATTCAAAACACCTACGATCGTTTTTTGAAAGTTTGCCCCGAAGAAAATATTTACGTTGTCACTAATGAGAACTATGCCGAACTGGTAAAACAACAGATACCGGGTATAGCAGATAACCAAATACTTACGGAGCCGGTGATGCGTAATACAGCTCCGTGTATCGCCTATGGTTGTTATAAGATAAACAGCCTGAATCCCAATGCTTCAATCGTAGTTGCACCATCCGATCACCTGATACTGGATGAGGGCGCATTTATTGTCGCAATTGAAAAATCGCTCAAGATCGCAACCGAAAAAGATTGCCTGATCACGCTGGGAATAAAACCTTCGAGACCCGATACCGGCTACGGTTATATCCAATTTACCGATAATACGATAGGCGAAGAGTTTCATAAAGTAAAAACCTTTACCGAGAAGCCAAATCTCGAACTGGCCAAAACCTTTATACAAAGCGGCGATTTTTTATGGAACGCTGGTATATTCGTTTGGTCGGCCAAAGCTATTATTCAGGCTTTTGGCTGGTATCAGCCCGAGATCAGCGAGATTTTTGCGGAAGCACGTTCTGTCTACAATACGGCTGACGAAAAGGAACATATTAACACCGCTTATATGCAGTGTACCAATATTTCGATCGACTACGGCATAATGGAAAAAGCTACCAACGTTTATGTCCTGCCCTCAGAATTCGGATGGTCGGATCTGGGCACCTGGGCCTCTATTTACCAATTAGCTGATAAAGACTATGTGGGCAATGCCGTTATCCCATCAGAAAAAGTGATCATGTACGATTCATCCAACTGTATGGTCAATGTACCTGCCGATAAACTGGTAGTTTTACAGGGACTGCACGATTTTATTGTAGTTGAATCCAATAATACCCTTTTGATCTGCCCGCGCGACCAGGAGCAAAACGTTAAGCAGGTTGTTGCGGATGTGAAGCAGAAGTTTGGGGTGAAGTATATTTAAGTCGGAAAGTCAGCTCAAATCGGGAAGTCCTAAAGATTATGAGGGCGTTGGGTTGATTAAAATGACTAGTTCCTTTGTATTTGCCTTGCACCTGTCCCATTGAATATAAATAACTGATACAGGCACGGCACTCCTTCAACAGAAAAATTAAAAATTTAATTGATTTGTGCGTTGTCTCAAAGCTTCATACAAAATCACCCCCGTCGATACCGAAACATTCAGCGATTCTATTTCTCCGAACATTGGTATTTTCGCCAGGTGATCAGCTATGCGGATGATCTCGTTGCGGATGCCATCTTCTTCTGAGCCCATGATGATAGCCGTAGGTGCTGTATAATCGGGTGTGTAAATGTATTCTTTGGTTTTCTCAGT
>CAISPD010000208.1 GCA_903887275.1 uncultured Mucilaginibacter sp. | reverse complement strand
TGAACTGGGCTGGATACCAAGTATTACTTTTGAGCAGGGTTTGGAAAAAACAGTCGACTGGTATCTGGCAAATGAGCAATGGCTCAATGACGTTACCTCGGGCAATTACCAGCAGTATTATCAACAACAATACGCCAACCGATAATTAGTAGATTCGTCTGGTAGTCGTTATCGAATTTTCGGAATTGAAGCGATATGCAGCCAAAGGTATTTTAACCTGTTGATCACTTCGGCAAAAACATTGGCATCATAGGGTTTTACAACGTAACAATTTGCATAATTCTGATAGCTCTGGAGAATATCCTTGTGCGAGGAGGAAGTAGTTAATATAATTACCGGTAAGTGCTTTAGGTTCTTATTTGACTTTATGAATTTCAGCACATCTAACCCATTCATTTTTGGAAGGTTTAAATCAAGCAGTACCAAATGAATGGGATCTTCGGTTGCATCAAATGAACTGAAATAGTCAATTGCCGCTTTCCCATCCCTTACTACGTCAATTCTTCCAATTTCCCCACCTTCATTCAAAGTTTCTGAAATTAAAAGGATGTCGCCATCATTGTCTTCTACCAACAAAATATTTAGTGATTTCATTTGACCTGGCTAACAAGTGTAAAAAAGAAAGTGGTGCCGACTCCTTCCGTTGATTCAATCCATATTCTCCCACCAAGGTTTTCGATGATTTTTTTAACTATAGCAAGGCCCATACCTGTCCCTGAATACGCATCTTTATTATGCAGGCGCTGAAATATATTAAATATCTTTTCGAAATAATCTGAGTTTATCCCTATCCCATTATCCTTTACCGAAATCTCAAACGTTCCGGGGGCAATTTCTCTCGATTTAATACTGATACGCAATGGTCTTCCGGTAGTATGATATTTAATACTATTACTTACCAGATTTTGAAATACTTGCCTCAATGGCGTTTTGAAACCAGGAACGGCCGGTAGATCGTGATACTCAATTTTAGCATGAGTATCTTTAATTTGCCGGCTATACAAGGCAACAACCGTATCTAAAACCTGGTTCAGGTCAACTTCTTCAATTTCCTCACCCAACCTGGTAACACGCGAAAACTCAAGCAGATCGAGTATAATTTCCCGCATCCGCTTTGCGCCGTCTACGGCGAAATAGATGTATTGCCTTGCCTTTTCATCGAGCGAGTTGGCATATTTACGTTCCAGCTGGGTCATAAAACTAGTTACCATTCGCAATGGCTCCTGCAAGTCGTGCGAAGCAACGTAGGCAAATTGTTCCAATTCTGCGTTTGATATTTCAAGCGCCCTGGTTCTTTCGTTTAAACTCTTATTTAATTCTTTTAATTTCAATTCAGCGTTCTTCCGTTCGTTGATCACTTTAAAAAACACAGATAAACCCGTAGAGGAAGGATAAATACCCAACTCATGCCAGCGATCTAAACTTGGGTAATAGGCTTCAGTTCTAACAGCTTTTTGTGTATCAAATGCCTGTTGATAGCTCTTTTCATAAGCTGTTCCTTTCAATTCAGGGTATATATCCCATAAATTACGACCAACAACATCCTGTTTCCGGTTGCCGGAAATATTTTCTGCCATGTTATTCCAGTAGGTAACAACCCAATTTCTATCAATTGCAAAAAACGCATCATCAATACTTTCTAAAATAGCATTTCGTTCTTCCAGATACTCATGAGCTGCCTGTTCAGCTTTTTTTCGAGCCTCAATATCCTGAATACTGCCGTATAGCCTGAAGCATTCCTCATTTTTAAATTCAGCTTCAATGATCACCCGTATCCAACGCGTATTTCCTTTCGCTGTAACAATTTGTATTTCCAGGTCGCGCGTAATGCCATTGCTGGCAACATTTTTCATTGCCTCCTCGATGACCCTGCGACTTTCATGGTCCTTATAGAAGCTCAATGCCTCAGTAATATTAGGCTGATACCCTGGTGAAACTTCATGAATCTCATGTGTCATTTCCGACCAATACAGTTCTTTCGATTCTATGAAATACTCCCAGCCGCCAAGGCGGGTCAGTTTACTTGCTTTCGTTAATAATTCCTGAAGCTGTTTTCGCTCAGTAATATCCTTACCTACCGCAAAAATATCTTTGTCGTCAAATATGGTAGTTGCTGTCCAGGCTATCCATTTAACATCACCTCCTAAGGTCAAACAGCGATTTTCAAAATACCCTGAATCCGGGTTATTAAAAAGATCCGCAATTGCAAGCTGCGTTTCTTCCCTGTCATCCGGATGCACCATTTCCATCATCGGGGTAGCCAGCATGGTTTCTTCCGTATATTTCATGATTCGGCATGCTGCCGGATTAACCCGTTTCAGATAGCCATCTGTCCCTGCGATAAAAATAATATCGGGTGAAAAATCAAAAATTTGATTGAGCTCATCCTCTAATTGTTTACGCCTGATCTCGGCGCCTATTTTTACACTAAACTCATCTAAAATATTTGTTAAACCCAATTCCGGAAGTTCGTCTTTTCCCAGGAACAAGGTCAAACTTCCAATTACCTTTTTGTTGTAATAAAACGGAATCGCATAGGCTCTTCTGAAACCGGCTTTTCGCGCATCCTCCAATCGCAGATAATCTATATTACCTTCCGCAAAATTCCAGAACGACACCTCACCCGTTTCCCATGTTTTTGAAACCAGACCTTCTCCACGTTGTAAAGATTTATACAGTTCAGCATCCTCCGCAAAAACTTTTGCACCATCGGTAACTGCAAGGCGGGCAGCTCTGGAAATCTGTTTTTCATCCCGGTCAACCAGCCATATTTCAGCCATACTGAAATTAGCGTAATTGCTGATTTTCACCAATACATCATCCAGGCTATCCTTTAAGCTTTTGTGTTCGTTAAACACATCGCTCAACTCTGCCAACAGTCGCCGCTGTAATTCCCGATACCTTCTGTTAGTTACATCCCTGATAAGCGCTATCCAATACGTAGTATTCTGTTCTTCATTTACCAACGGAAATACGGAAAGGTTTACATAACATTCTTCACCGCCTTTTTTGTATTTACTGATGGTGGTTTCATAGGATTGATTCTCGCTAAGTGCAGCAAATAGCTTTCCCATTTCCGTCGTATCGGTTTTGGGCCCACACAAAAAGACCGGCGATTTGCCGATCACTTCGCATGCTTCATATCCGAATAGTTTTGTAAAAGCTTTATTAACATAACCAATTAGCGGTTTCCTGACTGCATTTTCACCAGGATCCATGATCATAATAGCGTCGGTAGATTTTGTAACCACCGACTCCATTAATTTAAGGTCCTCATTACGTTTCAGGAGGTCTTCACTAAGTTTTTCTAAACGCAACTCGGTATTTTTACGTTCAGTGATATCTTTAAAAGTTACTACTATACCAACATACTCGTAACTATCGTTCCAAATACCTTCCCAAATTACTTCAAGCCAAAGATTATCTTTACTGGCATCAGTTAATAAAATATCATAATTAACCTGCCTGTGTTCTTTGGCATCGGCAACAAACCGTTTTACTGCCTCTACGCGCTCGGGCTGGAAAAAGTGACGCCCCAACCCGGCGTGCCGCTGAGTCGGGTTGCTGCCAGACGTCACGGCCGCGGCGTCGGCGG
>CAISPD010000207.1 GCA_903887275.1 uncultured Mucilaginibacter sp. | reverse complement strand
TTCATTTGTATTCGCCTAATATAAAGTTTCATTCCGGTTTAATAATGAGCGAACAAAGCCAGCCTCCATATATTTTTTTGATTGACGATGATCATGACGACCGGTATTTTTTTAATCTGGCTTTATCGCGGCTTGACCCATTAAGTAAATTTGAACATTTTGACAATGGGGAAAGTGCGTTGAAGCGCCTGAACACAGCACCTCTTCCAGACTGTATCTTTCTAGACTATAATATGCCCCGCATGAACGGTATGCAGGTTCTTGAAAAGATAAAAGCCAATATAAATACCAGGCATTTACCTGTAGTGATGTATAGCACTTCAAATCAGGGCAAATATATGGACGAGGCAAAAGCGCTGGGCGCCATTTCGTATATTATTAAACCGTATCTTGTTGAAGATTTAAAAAAGGAAATTGCGCAGGTTATAGCGTTTATATCTAACAAAAAGTAAACAGCTATTCTTCACCCCACTGTGCCAAACCCTGGGTTATACAGTCGGTTGATTTGGTAAGATACACTGCATCAGGCAGGCTTTTTTGTATCAGGTCCCTAACTATAAACGATTTGCTTAAACCTCCGGTTAACACCACGTATCCAATTTTGCCTTTAAGGCTTTCGTGTTCATTTAAAAAGTGGGTCAGCGCCTTGTGTATAGCATTTAAGGTTGGCGCTGCTATAGTGCTTAACTCTTTTGTTTCAAGTTTAGCTGTAAAAGGAAATGGAACTTTCTCTACGGCAATACCAGCTTCATCAGTATCTTCTGACAATTGCACTTTAGCCCCCTCACACCTGTCGAGCAGGTAAGTAGAGAGACGGTGATTAAAAATATACTCGAGGTTTTGAAAAGGCTGATGGTTTTGGCTTTTGTTGCGCGCATAGCTTATTTCCATAAACGTGCGTGGCTTAATGTATTGCATAATCTCGTCGGGGTCGCGAAGTGCAGTATAGAAGTTTTTTGAAAGCGTTCCCGTTTTTCCCGGGTAAGTTTCGTATTCAATATCACGACCTAAAACCGGCCCCAATTTTTCGTAAACTATATCACCATCCACACTTTGCCCTGCTACAGGTATGCCGCCGGTTCCGTGTAATATAAACTGGTCGCGGCGCGCGCCGTTATAAGTAACCAACGAAAAGTCGGTGGTTCCACCGCCTGCATCAACAAACAACACCGTGCTGCCGGGTTTAAGTTCGGCGCGGTAAAACCAGGCGGCGGCAACCGGTTCTTCAACAAAAGTTACATGAGGTAAACCTGCAATGGCAAATGCTTTTTGCAGACGCTCAAGCGCCAGGTCATTATCCATGCGCTCATCACTAAAAACACTTGGGCGACCGGCAAATATCTTGGTATTGGCGTCCAGCAATTCGTTGGCGGCTAAAAGCTTTACCACATCGCGAAGAATAAAAGCAATCAAATCTTCAAGCATGTAGGTGTGCCTGTAAATCTTTATTTTGCTGATAGCCTTGCGTGGAAGCGCACGCTTGATACCGCGAATTAACCGACCCTTTACTTCGTCGCGGTAAAAAAGGTCTTTGCCGGCTAAGCCAATAACAGGCTCGGTAGCATTGTTGGGTGGAAAATAAATATAAGAACCTAAACTTTTAAGGCCCGATTGACCGTGTTTAAGCATGCGGGTAACCCCGTCTTTACAAATAGCAACACCCGTATTTGATGTTCCGAAATCAATACCAACCGATACCATGTTTTGCAATTATTATACACCAACCTGCGGTAATTTACCGGGCTGCATTCCACAAAGGGCGCCGAAAATAGGAATTAAGATTTGCAGTTCTCTAGTGTGCTCAAAAATTACCTGATATTGTCAAACTTTGCTTGCACAGCATCAACGGTCAGTTTTTGCTTATCTATCAGGGCTTGCTTTTCACTTTGCCCGTTTAATGCTGTAGTAGTATTACGGCCCTGAGCACGTATTTTGGCTTCCCAGCGATCAATTTGTTTATGAAATTTTTCCTTTGCGTTTATCAGTTTATTCAGGTCTTTTTCATATCCCCGCTGCGCTTTCTTTGCTGCATCCAGTTCGGGTCCGGGATAGGCTTTTAAATCTTCCACCTTCATTTTCTGTCTCTGTATCTGGTCCTCCTTATTGCGCTGATCGGTTTCGTTGATCTGAATTTTGTTGCGGTTACGGTCTATAGAGCGTTTAAAACGATTGCTCTTTTTTGTTGCAGCATCCTGGTC
>CAISPD010000206.1 GCA_903887275.1 uncultured Mucilaginibacter sp. | reverse complement strand
GTCCTCAATTAATTTAAAGTCAAGCTTTTCTGTGTAAAACTTTATGGCTTCATCGTAGTCGTTCACTACCAGCGTAACGTGAATTATTTTACGGGTCATTTCTCAAATAAAAAAGCGTTCGTCATCATGGCGTTCAATTATCCTAAGCTCGTCGCCGCGTGTTATCGCTCCAATTCCTTCATGGATCAGGTTCTGACCAAAATAAACCTTATTATCTCTTTTTCTAAACGTGGATAACAATTTTAAGGGCTCCTTCTGGCGTTCGCCAGTCTCCTGATCGATCGTGGTAATGGGGCAGCGGGCACAGAGCTTTACACCTTTAAACCGGATATCACCAATGATGAACTTTTTCATCTGATCTTCGGCGAAAGGTTCGGCACCGGTAAATACCATGTTAGGTCTGAAGCGATTCATAGATAATGGCTCCGGAAGCCTACTGTTAAGTTCATCAAGTGAGGCTTGCCCAATCACTAAAAAAGGATAGCCGTCAGAGAGTGAGGTTACATGCCCATGCGGAGTATACTTATAGTCAGTCGGGCGGAATGAGCTATCAGGCATAAAAACTAAACGGCATTTTATGCCCAGCATCTCCTGAAACCATTTGTCAGTTTCATGACCAAGATATTGGGCAATGCAGTTGTCGTCCCAAATAAAAACCGTTGTAAATTTCTCGGTTTGTGGTTTGAATGGAATTGTAATAGAGGAAGATTTCAGCTGATGATAAACTTCAAGTCCGGCTGCTGTGATCTTTATCTTCATCAACGCCATTTGCGGTACTTCGCGTTGCGAGATGAAAACATTGTTTTCATCTACCAGCATCCAGCGCCTGTCGTACTGAAACCCACGGTCGGTTACAAGCGCCGAGTCTACTTCAATACCACCCATTGATTTAATGGGGTAAATAAAAAGCTGGCTCACTTTTAACATGGAGTAAAGATACCGTTGTATCGTCCAAAAGTCAAACCGGCAAATAATGGCTTTTAACGATCGGGGCCTAAATTCGATAACATGTTTGTTACATTTTTGCTGCTAACCTGCCGGTTTAATAGTTTTATCCCTACATTTAGGAACCAATTTTTAAAAACAAACCTTTTATGCATCGCAGGAAATTCATCAAAAATGCCTCTTTGGCAACTGCCGGCTTAACTATCTTAAATTTTCCTGTTTTTGGGAAAAATGCGCCGAGCAACAAAGTGGTTTTGGGCGTTATGGGCCTCAATGGTCGTGGCAATTACCTGGCCAATTGTTATTCGCAATTACCGAATGTCGAGATCGCCTATTTGTGTGATGTTGAAGATAATGCGATAAAAAAAGGTTTTGAGGCTTTAAAAGATGCCCGCCGCAAACCCGAATTGGTGCGTGATATACGCAAACTGGTAGAGAAAAACGATTTTGATGCTTTAGTAGTAGCAGCCCCCGATCACTGGCATACACCGGCAGCAATTTTAGGTGCTTCGCATGGTAAACATGTTTACGTAGAAAAGCCCTGCGGGCAAAACCCATACGAAGGTGAATTGATCTCGCAGGCCTTGCATAAATATGGTAAGCACATACAAATGGGTAACCAACGGCGCTCCATGCCCACGCTGATACAGGCAGTTAATGAGGTTAAGCAGGGCGCTATTGGCGATGTTTATTTTGCCAAAGCCTGGTATACCAACGAACGCAAATCAATAGGTATTGGTAACAAAGTACCGGTACCGTCAACGCTTGATTTTGATTTGTGGCAGGGGCCGGCTCCGCGTCGCGAATACCAGGATAACCTGGTGCATTATAACTGGCACTGGTTCTGGCATTGGGGAACAGGCGAGGCATGCAATAACGGTACCCACGAAATTGACTGCTGCCGCTGGTTTTTGGGTGTCGATTATCCAACAAAAGTAACTTCTGCTGGCGGACGCTATGCCTACCACGATGATTGGCAGACACCGGATACCCAGGTAGCAAGTTTTGAATTTGGCGATAAGGCCAGTATTTCCTGGGAAGGACGCAGTTGTAATAACTTTCCGGTGGAAGGTAGCAGCAGGGGCTTTATTATTTATGGCAAAAATGGCAGTCTGGTAAACCTTGGTGGCGGTGATTATAAAATACTGGATAGCAAAAATAAGGTACAAAAAGAAGTAAAATCGGAAGTAGCTCCCGACCCAAACAATACGCAGAGCGCCAATGGTAACCTCGATTTTTATCATTTTAAGAATTTTATAGGCGCTGTTAGAAATGAAAATTCATTGACTTCACCTGTAGATGAAGCATCAAAAAGTGTGTTGCTTTGCCACCTGGCCAATATTGCACAGCGTACCGGTTTAACTTTGGCTTGTGACCCAGGTAGCGGAAAAATCACCAATAGTTCGGACGCAATGAAACTTTGGAGCAGAACTTATGAACCGGGGTGGGAGCCAAAACTGGTTTAATGACGTCATGAAAGTTAAATTGGTATTATTGTTTCTGGTTGCTGTGCTTTCTGTCTCCGCGCAAAAAGGAAAGCCACTGTTTCCTGGGCAGCCCGGGCTGGTTTCTTATACTTACCGCAATTTTCTTTCGAAAGATATGCCTGCTACCCTTGACAGCATCAAAGCTTTGGGATTTAAAGACATGGAATTTTCGAGTCTTTTTGGCAAAACAGCTGCCGAACTGAAAGCCTTGCTGGATGAGCGCGGTATACAGTGCTCGTCATTTGGGGTAAGTTATGACGATCTGCTAAATAAAACAGAGGAGGTAGTACAAAATGCCAAAACGCTGGGAGCGCAATACGTTAGGGTTGCTGGTATGCCACATAAAGGCGCTTTGACATTGGAAGAAGCGAAAAGTGCGGTAGCTGATTTTAACCGTATCGGAAAGATTTTAAAAGAACAATATGGCTTGACATTTATTTACCATGAACATGGTTTTGAATTTCAACCTTACGAACAGGGTACCTTGTTTGATTATATCGTCACCAAAACCAATCCGTTATACGTGAGTTTTGAACTGGATATACTTTGGGCTTTTCTGCCCGGACAGGATCCTGAAGTTATTTTGAACAAATACGGGAGCCGCTGCCGCGCGCTGCACCTTAAAGATCTGAAAAAAGGTGTACCAAGGGGGAATTTGTCGGGCGGTACCCCGCAGGATAACGATGTAGTTTTAGGTACCGGTCAGATCGATTTGCCATCTATTCTTAAAGCAGCCGAACGTGCGGGAATTAAACATTATTACCTGGAAGACGAGAGTTCAAACGTACTTATCCAGGTACCACAAAGCATCGCTTACCTTAAAAGTCTGACACAATAACCTTGATCATGAAAAGAAACTATTGGCTTTTTACAACTCTATTGTTTTCTGTTTTACTGTTGACTTCATCTGCGCAAACCAAAAAAAAGCCAGTGAACAACTGGGTTAGTTTATTTGATGGAAAAACGCTCAACGGATGGAAACAAGCGACAGGCTCTGCAGGCTATGCTGTACAATACGGGATGATCGTTGGAACTTCGGTTGTAGAGCCTCATAACTCGTTCCTGGTAACTGAAAAAGAGTATGGTGATTTTGTGCTTGAACTTGACATAAAACTTGAAAGCCCGGTAAGCAATTCGGGAGTACAGGTACGCAGTCACCTCGACCCCTTTGGCAATGATGGTATCGGCAAGGTTTATGGCAAACAGGTAGAAGTTGACCCATCCGATCGCCGATGGTCGGGCGGCATAGAGGATGAAGCCCGCCGCGATTGGTTGTACACCATGCAATATAATCCAAAAGGGCAATATGCCTTTAAGCAGGGCGAATGGAACCATTACCATATCGAATGTATTGGCAACGAAACTAAAACCTGGGTAAATGGCGTTGCTGCTGCCGATGTGGTGGATACGATTGATGCCCGGGGCTTTATCGGTCTGCAGGTACATGCGGTTTATAAACCCGAAGATGCCGGCAAAAAATTCTATTTTAAAAATATCCGCATCAATACAATTGATCTTAAGCCAACGCCATTTCCGCCAGGGGTTTTTGTGGTTAACTATGTTTCAAACCATTTGACCGATTATGAGAAAGAGAATGGCTGGCGACTGCTTTTCGACGGTAAAACAAATGCTGGCTGGCGGGGTGCTACCAGCCCAGCGTTTCCAACCAAGCCCAATGGCTGGATAGTGCGCGATGGTACGCTGACTATATTAGGATCGGCTGGCGGAGAATCGGCCAATGTAGGGGATATCGTAACCAATGAACAATTCAGTTCGTTCGATCTGTCGTTCGAGTTCAGGATGAGTACCGGAGCCAACAGCGGCGTCAAGTATTTTGTTACACTTCAGGAAGATACGCATGGGCAATCGGCCATTGGGTTGGAGTACCAGATATTAGACGACCTGGTACACCCTGATGCAAAACTGGGCCGTAATGGCGACCGAACCCTGGCCTCGCTTTATGATCTGATCCCATCCAATAAACCGCCCCGTTTCGTTCGCCCGATTGGTGCCTGGAACACAGGACGGATTATTGTGTATCCTAATAATCATGTGGAGCATTACCTTAATGGCATCAAAGTTTTGGAATATGAACGCGGATCAAAAGAATTTAAAGACCTGGTAGCCATCAGCAAATATGTGATCTGGAAAAATTTCGGGGAAGCGAAAGAAGGTCATATTCTGTTACAGGATCATGGTTTTGAGGTAAATTTCAGGAGTATAAAGATTAAAGACCTGAAAACGATTAAATGAATTTAGCGATTGGTAGAATCAAATCCGCTAAAAATCAGTGAAATCATAAAATGCACCTTAAATCTGCGATTCAAACAAATATTTTATAAATTGGATAACCAATTACAAAACCTAATATCATGGCAATAGATTCTCTAAACGTCAACAACAAAGCGAAATCGCAAAACACTTACGATGCTATTGTCATCGGTTCGGGTATCAGCGGGGGATGGGCCGCTAAAGAACTTACCGAGCTTGGACTGAAAACGATAATGCTGGAGCGCGGTCGGAATTTTGAGCATATCAAGGATTATAAAACAGCAACCAAGCATCCCTGGGAGTTTGAACATCGGGGTAGAATTACAACTGAACAGAAAAAAAATCACGGGTACATAGCCCGTAACTGGGGTGCCTATGAGCCGATAATTGATTATTGGGCCAATGATAAAGATGCACCATATACCGAAATTAAGCCATTTAACTGGTGGCGTTCGTACCAGTTGGGTGGGCGATCGCTGCTTTGGGGCAGGCAAAGCTACCGCTGGAGCGACCACGACTTTGAAGCCAACCTGAAAGATGGCTGGGCTATAGATTGGCCCATCCGCTATAAAGATATTGCGCCCTGGTATGATCACGTTGAAAAATTTATTGGAGTAAATGGCTCTTTGGAAGGATTAGAACAATTACCCGACGGTCATTTTTTACCGGCAATGCAACTCAATTGTGTCGAAAAAGATGTAGCTGCGCGCATTAAGCAGAGCTTTAAGGGCTCTCGCCACATGATCATCGGCCGCTCAGCCAACCTTACCGCACCGATCGAAGGACGTACCAATTGCCAATTTCGTAATCGTTGCTGGGAGGGATGCCCTTTTGGTGCCTATTTCAGCACACAGTCGTCAACCTTACCGGCTGCGATGAAGACAGGTAATCTTACAGTGCGACCATTTTCTATCGTCACAAAAATACTTTACGATAAAGACACCAAAAAGGCAACCGGCGTTGAGGTGCTGGATGCAGAAACTAATCAGACTTATGAATTTCATGCCAAAATCGTGTTTGTTAATGCTTCGGCGCTCAACAGTGCCTGGGTGCTGATGAATTCGGCTACTGATATATGGCCAGATGGTCTAGGCAGCAGTAGCGGTGAACTCGGTCATAATATTATGGATCACCATTATAACCTCGGAGCAAGCGGTATCGTGGAAGGTTATGATGATAAATACTATTTCGGTCGCAGGCCGAATGGCGTTTACGTGGTGCGTTTCGCCAATCTGTTTGGCGATAAACGCGATTACCTCCGTGGCTTTGGTTACCAGGGTGGTGCAAGCAGGAGTGGTTGGAGCAGAGAGGTGGCCGAATTAAGTATTGGCGGCAAATTTAAAGATGAGTTAACGGAACCCGGACAATGGAGCATGGGTATTGGTGGTTTTGGCGAATTACTGCCTTATCACGACAATAAGATCAGTTTAGACCATGAACATAAAGACAAATGGGGTCTCCCCATATTGGCCATGGATGCTGTTATCCGCGATAACGAGAAAAAGATGCGTAAAGACATCGTTGCTGAAGCAAAAGCCATGCTGGAAAGTGCAGGTGTTAAAAACATAAACACCTGGGATAATGGTCATAATATTGGTGATGGTATCCACGAAATGGGTTCTGCCCGTATGGGTCGCGATCCAAAAACTTCGGTACTCAATGAACATAACCAGGTTTGGGATGCCAAAAACGTATTTGTGACCGATGGTGCGATGATGACTTCATCAGCCTGTCAGAATCCTTCCCTTACCTATATGGCCATGACTGCCCGCGCAGCTAATTTTGCCGTTGAGGAATTGAAGAAGGGAAATATTTGATTGCGAAGTGTCAATTGCGAAATGAGAAAAAAACGATGTCATTTCGAACGAGCTGGGGGTTGGAAACGTGCGAAGGGGCGAGGAGAAAACTTATCAAATAGGCAGAATGTGACTGCAAAGCGAAAACTAAAAGGTTTCTCGGTCGCAGCCCTTTCATTACCTCTTCTGCTCCCTCGAAATGACATGGTTTTGGCTAAACAAAATGTCATTTCGAACGAGCTGTGGGGGCAGGAGAGCGCTGGGGCGTAGAGAAAACTTAAACATGGCGCAAGTAACCGCCCGACGGCTTTTATTTATCATCCTAAAAAATATAACGTGTAGTTAATTTAACTTAATCACCAATAAAAATGAAAACGTTCGTATATCTAAAAGCAACACTGATCGTATTGCTGATCAGTTCGGTATGTTTCGGCATAGCAATGGCTAACCCAAAAGTACTGGTATTCAGCAAAACTGCCGGGTATCATCATGAATCCATCGCAGTTGCTGTGCCGGCGGTGATCAAACTGGGCAAAGAAAATGGATTTGACGTAGACACAACTACCGATGCTACTAAATTTAACACCAAGAATCTGAAAAAATATGCTGCTGTTATTTTTCTCAGCACAACAGGTAATGTTTTAAATCAGGCTCAACAGGATGCTTTCGAAAAATATATAGAATCGGGTGGGGGCTTTGTAGGCGTGCATGCCGCTACGGATACAGAGTACGACTGGGAATGGTACGGTGACCTGGTAGGCGCTTATTTTAAAAGTCACCCTAAACAGCAAGACGCCGTTTTGCATATAGTTGATAATACTTTTATTGCCACCAAACACCTGCCCGCCGAGTGGAAAAGATTTGATGAATGGTATAATTATAAATACATCGCCAACAACCTGCATTGGTTGATAACGATTGATGAAAAAAGCTATACCGGTGGCGAGAATGGCGATTTTCATCCTATGGCCTGGTACCACGAATATGATGGCGGTCGCGCTTTCTATACCGAACTTGGCCATACAAACGAGTCCTTTGCAGATCCGCTTTATTTGAAACACCTGCTGGGTGGTATCAAATACGCCATGGGGAAAGGTAAATAACAAATACAATTCTCTGTGTCCCTTTGTAAACTCTCTGTGTCCTTTGTGGTTAAAAATTGAACCACAGAGCGCACAGAGAAGGAACAGAGTTAACAGTGGAATGAAGAAGATTTGAAATATTTTTAAAAAGTTACAATAGCTTCTTATAAAAACGTTTCATTTTTCGCGCAGAAATTCTAATTTGCATCCGGTTACCCAATTTAAAATCCTTTTCAAAAATGAATAAATTAAAGAAAGTCTTAGGGCTGTTATGTTGTTGTGCGCTTAGCATGCCAGCCTTTGCCCAAACGCCAAAGGAACATCACATAGCGATAATTCCGGAGCCGGTAAGTATCACCCAAAATGAAGGCGAGTTTGTACTGCCAAAATACATCGTGGTATCCAGTCCTGCTGGGCCAGAAATGAAAGAAGCTATAGCAGCCCTGAAAGGTATTTCGGTGCCTGCAGGTATCCATGTTTCAGTATCAGGCAACTCGCCAAATGCGACGATCAGATTGATCCTGAACAAATCGGCAGACACGGTGATCGGTAACGAAGGTTATTATCTTTCTTCCGGCAAAAAAGGCATAGTGATCCGTGCAAACAAAGCAGCAGGTTTGTTTTACGGCGTTCAAACCCTGTTGCAGTTGCTTCCCAAAGAAATTTTAAGTAACAAACATGTTGAGGGCGTAACCTGGGAAGTGCCTTATGTAGATATAACCGATTATCCACGTTTCAAGTGGCGCGGATTAATGTTTGATGTGGCGCGCCATTTCTTTACCAAAGCCGAAGTGGAACAATACATCGATCATATGGCGAAGTACAAATATAACCTGCTTCACCTGCACCTTACAGACGATGAAGGATGGCGCATCGAGATCAAGAGTTTGCCGAGACTGACTACTGTTGGTGCCTATAATGTCAAAAAAGTGGGTTATTTCGGCAATTTCCCGGCTCCAAAACCTGACGAAGCCCGCAACTATGGTGGTTTTTATACGCAGGATGATATCCGCGAATTGGTTGCCTATGCCAAGGGCCATTTTATGGATATCCTGCCAGAAATTGACGTTCCCGGTCACAGTTTGGCAGCCGTTGTTGCCTATCCTGAATTATCATGCACCCCCGGAGCCGACCATTACCAGGTGCGCTCTGGCGAGCAGTTTATGAATTTTACCAAAGACGGGATCAAAGCCGGCGTTGATAACACACTTTGTCCTGCTAATCCAAAGGTTTATGTGTTTTTGGATAAAGTATTGACTGAAGTAGCCAAACTTTTCCCATTTGGTTATATCCATATGGGCGGCGACGAGTGTGCCAAAAACTTTTGGGAGAAGAGCGATTCAGTTAAAGCGCTAATGCAACGAGAGGGTCTTAAAACCCAGGAGGAAGTTCAGGCCTATTTTGAGAAAAAGGTTGAAAAGATCGTGGAATCAAAAGGCAAAAAATTCCTGGGCTGGGACGAGATCCTGGAAGGCGGCTTAGCGCCGGATGCCATTGTAATGAGCTGGCGTGGTATGAAAGGCGGCATACAAGCTGCTAAAATGGGACACGAAGTAGTTATGAGTCCGACTGATTTTGCATACCTCGATTATATGCAGGCCGACCCAATTGTTGAACCGCGTGTATATGCTACATTGCGCCTGAGCAAAGCCTATAAGTTTGACCCTGTACCTGATAGTGTCAATTCAAAACTGATCATCGGCGGTCAGGCTAATTTATGGACCGAGCAGGTTTACAATGTTCGCCACCTGGAATACATGACCTGGCCAAGGGCATTTGCGATATCGGAAGACCTGTGGTCGCCTAAATCAAAAAAGAACTGGGACGATTTCTTTGGCAGGGTTGAAAAGCATTTCGACCGTTTCAACGTAGCCGAGATCAAATACGCACCGAGTGTTTATGACCCGATCTTTACCGTTCATGCTATGCCCGATAGTACCCTGCAGGTTACCCTTGAAACCGAGGTTAAGGGTCTGGATATTCATTATTCTTTTGATAACTCTTACCCTGATAGTTTCTATCCGAAATATACCTCATCCCTGCTGGTACCGAAGGAAGCGTTCCAACTCCGCGTCATCACCTACCGCGACGGCAAACCCGTTGGCCGTATGCTGACGATCACTCAGGAAGAGTTAAAGAAAAGAGCTTTCCGCAGAAATTATGATGACGAATAATATTTGTTTTAACTGATCTATAGAGGCTTCATGTCAATGGCATGGAGCTTTTTTATTGGACGCGATGTTGTACTTTAAAATGTCATTTCGAATGAGCAGTGGGCTGGAACACTGGGTAGGCGCGAGGAGAAAACTTATCAAACAGGCATAAAGCATATGCAAGTCAAAGCGTATAAGTTTTCTCTGTCGCGGCCCTTTCACAGCCTTTTAGCTCTCTCGAAATGACATGGTGTTGTACTTTAAGATGTCATTTCGAACGAGCAGTGGGCTGGGACACTTAATAGGCGCGAGGAGAAAACTTATCAAATAAGCATAAAGCGCATACAAGGGAAAGCGTTTAAGTTTTCACGGTCGCACCCCATTCACAGCCTTTTACGCTCCCTCGAAATGACATATTTATTTAGCCTTGTTCGCATATATCAAATAATCTTATCTTAGAATAACCAATTACCAAACCAATGAAAAGAATATCCCTGCTTTTTGCGCTATCCTTCTTTCTGATCGCTCATGTGCATGCCCAGTTTATCAATACTTTCTCCAAAACCTTACCCGGGGTTGATTATAAGAAACTCGGCTTGATCGATAGCATTATCAACGACGGTATCAATAAAAACCAGCTTAATGGCGTGGTAACCATACTAATTAAAGATAACCAGCTGGTGCAATGGAAAGGCTATGGCTATTTGGACAAGGAAAGCAAAAAGCCAATGCCTAAAGATGCTATTTTCCGCATTATGAGTCAGACTAAAGCCTTGACCAGCGTCGGCATTATGATCCTGTACGAGCAAGGCAAAATATACCTCGATGAACCGATCGGCGATTTTATTCCCGAATACAAAAGTCAAAGTGTAATTGATAAGTATAACGCAGCAGATACCACCTACACCACGGTACCAGCCAAACGAAGTATCACTTTTCGCGACCTGCTAACGCATAGTTCAGGGCTTGGTTATGCAGATATTGGTTCAGCTACCTCAAATGCCATCTATGCCAAAGCAAAAATACCATCTGGCCTGGGCTATTTTGATGCCAACTTGCTGGAGCGGATGAAAGCCCTGGCTAAACTGCCCCTGATGTTCCAGCCCGGTGAAAAATGGCAATATAGCCTCGGTTCCGACTTGCTGGGTTGTCTGATCGAGGTGATCAGCAAGCAAAGTTTGGAAGAGTTTCTAACAAAAAACATTTTCAAGCCCCTGGGTATGAACGATACCTATTTTAATCTGCCTCCATTTAAAGCCGGTAGGCTGACCACTGTTTATACCGAAGACTCCCTGCACAATGTGATCAAATGGAACCATACCTTCAGGCATATCGACCCGGATTATCCGTTGATGAAAAAAGGTTATTTTGCCGGTGGTGCAGGCTTAAGTTCAACCGCATGGGATTATGCCATATTTCTGCAAATGATGCTGAATGGAGGTATTTATAACGGTCACCGCATCCTGTCACCCCGTTCGGTGCAATTAATGACCAGCTCTCAACTTGATTTTACATACAACGGTGCCGACTGGTTCGGACTGGGTTTTGGCATCACCAGCGCCAAATCTGCCAACCGTAACCCGCGTAACGAAGGTTCGTTCAGTTGGGGTGGCTATTATGGCTCCTCATACTGGGCCGACCCAAAAGCTCACCTCATATGCCTTATCATGACCCAGCAAAATCCTAATACCTACGGTGTCTTTTTTCAAAAAGTTGAGAATGTGATCTATTCGAGCTTGGACAAATAAAGCTAGAACGCAAACACTATAAATAGCAAATGGAGCTATAAAAAATATGTCATTTCGAACGAGCAAGGGTGGGAACCAGCTGAGTAGCGAGGAGAAATCTTCGGCAACCAGCAGTGTGGAATAAGCCAGGCGTTTAAGATTTCTCTTTCGCCCCCTTTCAATACCCAAGCCGCTCAATCGAAATGGCATACTTTTCATATTTATTAGCTCCCGAGAGTTTTCAACTCGTGGAATAAACCAGGGAGGCTTACAGCTTACCAAAATCAAAATTTACTTTCCAAAAACTAACCAAATGGTAATTAGCTTGACGGTTAGCCTAAAAGCGGATACCTTTACGCAGTATAGCAGAATATTTTGTTAAAGGATAATCACGGAAGAAAGATCAATTATTTGCGCCTGGCGGTTACCGACCGGTGCAACCTGCGTTGCTTTTACTGCATGCCGGAAGAGGGCCTGCAATGGCTGCAACGTAAAGAATTGATGAGTTATGAGGAGATGCTGCAAATCAGCACGCTACTGGTAAAAATGGGTATCGATAAAATACGCATCACCGGCGGCGAACCTTTTGTACGGCGTGATATGATGAAGTTTTTGTCGGCTTTATCCAAAATAAATGGCTTAAATGAGATCACCCTCACAACCAATGGTGTTTTAACCGCGCCGCTGGTGCCCGAACTCAAAAAGATCGGTATCAAAACCGTTAACCTGAGTTTGGATACCCTGGACGCCAATCGTTTCTTCACTATTACACATCGCGACGAATTTGCCAATGTAATGGCTACGTTGGAGCAATTACTCAAATACGATATTGAAGTAAAGATCAATGCTGTAGTGATGGATGGTAAAAACACTCAGGATATCTTCCCGATGGTGGAAATGACCAAGGACCTGCCGGTAAGCGTTCGTTTTATCGAAGAAATGCCTTTCAACGGCGACGGTCACGTTTACAGCGGGTTGAATTGGGACCATCTGCGAATATTGGAGGAGATCAAAACAATATATCCCCAAATCCAAAAGCTAGCTGATGCACCTGCTGCTACGGCCTATAATTATCAGGTTCCAGGGCATAAGGGGAGTGTGGGTATCATTGCAGCTTACTCGCGAACGTTTTGCGGCACCTGCAACCGTATCAGGATAACGCCAGAAGGGGTAGTAAAAACCTGCCTGTATGATGGTGGCGTAATGAATATCAAGGATCTGCTCCGTTCGGGTCTACCCGAGCAAGAAATGAAGACTAAGTTACTGGATGCATTAGGCTCCAGGCACAAAGATGGCTGGGATGCCGAACATCATCGCAAGAAAAACGCTCCGGCACATGAATCTATGGCGACGATAGGAGGATAATTATTTTATGATTTCAGTAGAACTTGCGGAGAAATTGGTATTGGCCGAAGCATCAGACTACGGTACTGAAACAGTTTCCTTTGATAAAGCCGTTGGTAGGGTACTCGCTGAACCTATCAAGGCCGATCGCGACCTGCCGCCCTTTAACCGGGTGATGATGGATGGCATTGCAGTCAATTATTCGGCCATTGAACAGGGGATAGAAAGCTTTAAGATAAAAGCAACTCAGGCAGCAGGAGATGAGCCCGTAGAGATTGAAAATCTGCACGAATGCATCGAGATCATGACCGGTGCGGCAATGCCTGCAAACGTCGATACCATTATTCCCTATGAAAGTATTGCGATTACTGACGGTAATGCGAGGATCATTAAAACCGGTAATAAAAAAGGACAGAGTCTGCATTTAAAAGGTGCCGATAAAAAAGCAGGTGAGGAGATCATTCCTACGGGCAGGGTCATAACGCCCTCGCTCATCAATACGATTGCTTCAGTTGGTAAATCGGAGTTGCAGGTTAAATGCATGCCCAAGGTAGTTATCATCTCATCTGGTGATGAATTGGTGGATATTGACCAACAGCCATCATCTGTACAGATCCGAAAGTCAAACAGCTATACCTTGCAGGCAGTATTACGTCAGCATCATATTGAAGCTGACCTGCTACATATTCCTGATGATCCGCAGATTACCCACTTACAGTTGATCAGTAGCCTCGAAAACTACGATGTGATCCTGATGACCGGTGGTATCAGTATGGGGAAGTTCGATTATATCCCGCAGGTGCTGGCGGAATTACATCTTAAAACTATTTTCCATAAAGTGAGCCAGCGCCCTGGTAAGCCCTTTTTGTTTGGCAAATATGGAAGGGGCACGCTTATTTTTGCGTTTCCCGGTAACCCGGTCGCTACTTTCATGTGCGTGCAACGTTACTTTTTGCCCTGGTTGCGGGCAAGCCAGGGTTTGGGTCCAAAGTCCCCGGTGTATGCTGTACTCGATCAGGATTTTACCTTTAAACCTGCATTAACCTACTATTTACAGGTGAGTTTGCAATTTTCCGCGGATGGGAAACTATTGGCTAGCCCTATTGAAGGCAATGGTTCCGGCGATTTTGCTAATTTAGCAGAGACGGATGCCTTTTTGGAATTGCCGGGGGATAGGGAAAATTTCATTAAAGGGGAAGCATTTAAAGTATGGTTGTTTGAATCTGTGATTTGAAAAATATGTTAACTCATCTCGATAAAAACGGTCTTCCCACCATGGTCGACATCGCCGAAAAAGCGGTTACGCGCAGGTCAGCTACCGCGCGCAGTATTGTTGCGCTACCTGCGGAAGTTTTAACAGCTTTGGTTGAGGGCGATATTCAAACCAAAAAAGGTTCGGTATTTCAAACGGCTATCATTGCTGGTATCATGGCGGCTAAAAAGACTGGTGAACTCATTCCCCTTTGTCATCCGCTGGGATTGGATAATTGCCAGGTGAATATATATTTCAATGAGCAACAGGATGTGGTTATTGATTGCACGGCCACTATTACTGCTAAAACCGGTGTTGAAATGGAAGCACTTGTTGGGGCATCTATATCGGCACTTACAATTTATGATATGTGTAAGGCACTCAGCCATGATATCGTGATCAGGGAGACCAAACTGATAGAAAAAACAGGAGGTAAAAGTGACTTCAAAAGAGCATAAAAAACACGCCGATTTGAAACGACCAGCCATTGGTAACTATGGTCGGAATGAGTGGGCCATCGTGGGTGCGCCATGTGTTTATATTAAAGGACTAGCCGATAAGGTGATCAATGCTTTGTCGCCAAATTACAAATGCGCTTATGCCGATACCTCGCATCAGGATGAAATGATACAGGCGCCCGGCCGTTTAGCAGGTGGGGCCTTTCTTGAATATACCGATCAGATCAATTATCACCAATTTAATAGCAAAAATATTAGCCAGCCTTTTGGCCTTCGCCAGCGATTTGCTGAAGCCGATCTGGTATTGGTAAATGGTAATCACCAACAGGCCAGATCGCAGGTGGTGATCATTTATGAAAACAAAAGAGCCTCGCTCAAAAAGCGTTTGGCGCAATTGACTAATGTAGAACTGATCTTGTTAGCCGAAAATGCCGAAGGTGTTTTTGATTATATACAGGAAGCTATACCTAGCTGGCAGGATATCCCATTATATCAGTTGGATGATACCGACAGGATCATTGCTTTTTTTCAAAGTAAACTCGAAGCGGCAAAACCGGTACTCAATGGGCTTGTGCTGGCTGGCGGTAAAAGTGAGCGCATGGGTTTTGATAAGGGAACCGTTAACTGGTTCGGCAAAGAGCAAAGGTATTTTTTGACCGATCTGCTCAAGCCGCTTTGCAAAGAAGTTTATATTTCCTGCCGGGAAGACCAACGTGATTCAATAACCAACGGTAACCAGGTACTTACCGATACTTTTACCGGACTTGGGCCTTATGGTGCTATTTTGTCAGCATTTCGCGAGCAACCGGATAGCGCCTGGCTAGTGATTGCCTGCGATCTTCCTTTGCTGGATGCAGATACGCTTGAATTCCTGGTGGCTAATCGCGATACTTCCAAAATAGCTACAGCTTATCAAAGTCCGGATAATGAATTTCCGGAACCTTTGATCGCAATATGGGAGCCAAAAAGCTACCCACAGCTATTGAGTTTCTTGTCACTGGGTTATTCCTGTCCGCGTAAAGTGTTGATCAATAGTGATATAAAATTATTGCAGGCCAAAAATCCGGAGGCTCTTAGCAATGTAAATACCCCGGAAGATCTGGAGAAAGTCAAAAGGACGCTTCATCAAAAAATCGCCGGTTCCTGATGTTGCCCGATCTTAGCCGATATCATTGTCAGATTGCTTTACCCGGTTTCGGAGATACTGCCCAACTGCTATTGCAGCAAGCCAAGATATTGGTAGTAGGTGCAGGTGGTTTGGGATGCCCGGCACTGCAATACCTTGTAGCGGCAGGGGTGGGGTCCATCGGTATTGCAGATGACGATGTTGTTTCGGTAACTAACCTTCACCGGCAGATTTTATATGGCCCGAATGATATTGGTAAAAAGAAAATAGTGGTTGCGGTAGGGCGACTTCAACAGCAAAATCCGGATGTTAATTTGGTTGCACACGATTTGCGGGTAGATTCATCTAATGCACTCGCCCTCATAAACCATTATGATATAATCGTCGACGGAACCGACAATTTTGAAACCCGTTACCTTTTGAACGATGCTGCAGTAATAGCCGGAAAGCCCCTGGTTTATGGGGCCATTTACCAATATGAAGGTCAGCTTGCCGTTTGGAATGTACAAAATACTAATGGCAACTATTCGCCCAATTACCGCGACCTGTACCCGCGGGTTGATGCCACGCAAATACCCAATTGTGCCGTTGGAGGGGTGATACCCACTTTAGCCGGTATCATTGGTTGTCTTCAGGCTAATGAAGCCATCAAATTGATCACCCACTCAAGTGATGTATTGGCAGGCAAAGTGATGGTATTTGATGCCCAAACTTTACAAAGCCGCATCATCAAAATTGGGTCGGTTACCAAAACGGATATTCAAAGTTTAGAGGCTACATCTCCAATTCAAACAATTACCAGGCGCGATCTTGATATTAACGCTGAAAAATACGAGCTGATCGACGTGCGTACGATACAGGAACACGATCTGTTCAACATCGGCGGCAAAAATATCCCGCTGGATGAACTTGCAGAAAATATGGCGTTGTTCATTAAAAACACACCCATTGTATTTTATTGCGCTACCGGCAAACGAAGTGCAGAAGCGGTAAAGTTGGTAAAGGGAGTTTATCCCGATGCTGAGTTGTATTCGCTGGAGTCGGGTATTGGGTAGGTGGTATTAGGTATCAGATATTGGGTATCAGGTATTGGTTATCAGATATTTAATCAGCGTAATCAGACTAATCAAACAAATCAGCGGTCCCGGTTAGGGATGCGCCGCTACCCAGGTTTCGCCATCTTCAAATACTTCTTTTTTCCAGATAGGGACGGTTTGTTTAAGCGTGTCGATCACAAAGCGGCAGGCCTCAAAGGCCGCATCCCGGTGGGCGCAGGATACCGCTATAATAACCGGTATTTCGCCAACTTCCAAAACACCAACCCGGTGATGAACCAATAATTTTTGCACCGGCCATTTTTCAAAAGCCTGTGCAGCAATCTTTTCCATCTCTTTTGAGGCCATAGGTTCGTAGGCCTCAAATTCAAGTCGTATTACCTGTTTTCCTTTGGTTGCATTGCGTACCGTACCTATAAAAACATCAATACCACCCGATTCAGGTGTCATCACCCAATCGATGCATGCTTGCACCTCCAGTGCCTGGTTCAATATCTTTATTTCAGTATTCAAAACAATCAATCATCAACGAAATCATTTTTCCCGATAGCTAACGGGGCACACGAATCTGCGGTTCAGGCATTAACCCCCACTTACCGGTGGTATTATAGCCACTTCATCGCGGATATCTAAAACCAAATCCCCGGCCGCATATTCGTTATTAACGGCTACAAGGTAAGATGCCAGCGCCTTTAATTTAGGGTACAATGCTTCGAGGCTAAATTTCAGGTCTGCCACGGTATTACCGGGCAATTCAATCTCTATGGAAGATGCCCCAAATATTTCCCTGGCGATACCAAAAGCCAGCAACTTGATTTTCATATCCCAAAAATAGCGAATGTTTAGCTCAACTCTTTGCGTTTGAAATACCAAAATAGCGGTATGCCAACGGCGACCAATATCAAACCAAAAACGGATACAATAATATGCGATCTGCCGGCTATATAATCGTTAATATCATTATACAGCGTCATGATCACATATAAGGTCGAAAAAAGGATAAAGATAATGGGTAGTACCGGGTAACCTTTGAGTCGGTAACCGGGCTGTCTTTCGGGCATTTTTTTTCTAAGGATAAAAATACCATAGGCGGCAAAGCCGTAAAAGATCCAGGTGATGAAAACAAACATATCCATCAGCATATCAAAAGAGCCGATGAGTACCAATGCTGTACCCCAGCCAGCCTGGAACCACAGTGCATTGGCCGGGGTATGGTATTTTGGATGGACTTTGCCTGCAAACCGGAAGAAATTTTTCTCCTCCGACATCGCAAAGATCACGCGCGAACAAGGTAAAATATTACTGTTGGTGGCACCTGCGGTGCTGATCAACACAAGCACGGCGATAAGTCCGCCGCCACCTACGCCCATGATAATGTATAAAGCATCTGATGCAACCAGGGTGGAGTGCTTCATCACATCAACCGGCATCATGTATAAATAGGCTTCGGTAGTTAAGATATAAAGCAACATACAGATAAGTAAACCGATGATCAGGCCACGAGGTATGTTTTTCTGAGGCTGTTTGATCTCCCCCCCAATAAATCCTAAATTATTCCAGCCATCATAGGCCGCCAGTGCCCCCGTTGTAGCTGCAATAAAAGCTGTGAACTGATGCCAGAAAGAGTGGTCGAAAGAAGCAGAGACTTTGCTCAGGTTGATAACATGACCTTTGCCAGAGAAGAAAATAGCCAAAACCAAAAATATCAGTGCAGCCACTTTGAGTACCGAGAAAAATACCTGCACCGCACCACCTGCCTTTACGCTGCGTACATTTACCCATGAAAAAATAAGAATAAGTAAAATCGCAACTGCTTTAACCCCAATGTTTTCGAGCAGGTAAAAACGACCGACAAATGGTATAACGAACGGCAAAGAATGTTCGACAGTTGCCGAAAAATGGGGCAGATCAATAAAATAGCCGAAATATTGCGCAAACACGAAAGAAATAGCCGAGATACTGGCGGTATCGATCACCACAAATGACGACCAGCCAAAAAGGTAAGCGAAAAAGTTGCCGTACATGTATCGGAAATACACATACTGCCCGCCCGTTTCAGGGATTGCCGTACCAACTTCGGCATTGATCATGCTTCCAAACAAAGACACCACACCGGCTACCACCCAAACGGCCAATAAAAGTAAAGGCGAGCTAAGCTGGGCAGCCATGGTAGCAGGTTTCATAAAAATACTGCTTCCAATAACAGAACCTATTACGATGGATACGGCGGCCCACAGACCCAGTTTGCGTTCGAGCTGGGCCATGCTATTTGTTGATGAATTCGGCTAAAATGCGATGGAAATGGTGGGTGCCCTGCTCGCGGTTAACAGAGTAGCGCCCATGCTGGTAAAACCTGGAACGGATACCGCGTTGGACATTTTCTACAATCTCTTCATCTTCCGCTTCTACTTTATCCAAACCAGAGCCGGCACCCTTTTCTAATTTGCTTTCGTCTAAAACGTAGGTAATAAACCTCACCGTACATTCATCCGGAGAAACAGGTTCAACCACATTGACGGAAAGACCCCAGGGATAAAAATTAAACATCATATTAGGAAACACCCAGAAATAATAGGCTGCCACCGGTTTACCGTAATCCGGTGAGGATTCTGGCAGATCAAAACAATTTTCGTTGCTTCTGGCCAAACCCAACTGCAGGTTTGAATAGGGGAAGAATAGCTCGGTAGCGTATTCGCCAAAATCTATAACAGCATTAAGCCCGGCATGTACAAAGGGAATATGGAAACCTTCGAGGTAATTTTCGCAATAAAGTGCCCAGTTGGCTTTTACATGGAAGGTTCGGGAAAGCTCCGGATAATGCTTATACTGATCGAGCGGCAACCAGCTGACACGGTCGATCATATCCTTGAAAAACAATTCAGGTTTAAATATGGGGTTCACCGATGTAAATAGCCAGTTACTCCATTTGAATAGCGGCAGCGCAGGCAGGTCGTCCTCTATTGTAGGGAAATTTTCCACTTCCTTAAATTCAGGCATGGAGGAAAACTTACCATCCAGGCCAAATAACCGTCCATGATAGCGACAACGCAGGTTATTGGTTTTGCATGCTGTATCGGCTACAATATTGCCGCGATGGGTACAAACATTGGATAATAAATTCAGGTTGCCGGTTTTGTCATGTGTCAGTAGCAAAGGTTCGTCCAAATAACCCGGTAGTAATGTAAAGGGATAAACCTCACAAGGTTCTTTAACTAATTCGGTATTGCCAATAAATTGCCAGGATGATGCAAATATTTTCTCGCGACTCTCCTGAAATATCTCGCTGCTGGTATAAAAATCAGCATGCAGGGTTTTTGCTTTTGCGATATTGGGGTCTACGGTGAATTTGGTCATTTTTGTTTTTGGTTGGAACGTTGTAATGTTGGAACGCTGTAATGTTAAAATTATACGCTTTTCGTCTTTCGTCTATCATCTTTTGCCTTTCACCTTTCGCCTTCAACCTTTCACCTTTCACCATCAACCTTTAACCGCACCAGGTACCCTCAGTCTTGCACAACGTCCAACAAAGTTGTAATTTAGAGCTTATGGAAGACATTAGCAAGAAATACGATAACGGAGAGGTCACCATCCTCTGGCAACCGCATTTATGTATCCATTCGGCCAATTGTGTAAAAGGATTACCCCGGGTTTTTAATCCAGGGGTAAAACCATGGATCAATATATATGCGGCTGAAACCGAAGGGATTGTTGAGCAGGTAAGTAAATGCCCTTCAGGTGCTTTGTCGATTATTAATAGTGGAGACTAATAGCTTACTGATTATTTGAACTGTTTTTGTACAATTCAAGAGCTACCAAAACTGAAATTACCAATACCCCGGCAGTGATATTGCCCAAACTCTTGCCAAAGCTGTCATTTTCTTTATGAGTCAGGTCGATGCCCTCAGCCTTGTACCCCATGATCTTACCATCTTTATCGAACATAAATTTGACGTATTTGTCATATTTGACCGGGTTTGCCGCTTGCACGGAATCCTTAACCAGCGAATCAGTGACCGCTAATGCAACCGGTTCTTTTTTGGGGTTTTTCCATTCGGTACGGTTTGCCATATTATAGGTCCACTGATCGAATCCGGGGCCTGGGTTTACTTCATCCGGTTGCCCGAATTGTTGCAAAACATCATTTTTATTTTGACATTTCTGTAAAACCTGCTGATGGGTATACAAAGTTTGTGTGCAGCCAAAAAAAGTTAACATGCCCGCCAAAAGTAATAAAGGAAGCCTTAACTGTTTCATTGTGAAATTAGGTTTATTTCCTTTATAACGCTTTGATTATTAAAATAATATAAGTTAATTATTATTTTGTTTTAAACTTATAAATTGAAGTTGTTTTATAGGTTTCTCCCGGTTTTAATACCGTTGATGGAAATTGTGGCTGGTTAGGTGAATCGGGGAAATGTTGGGTTTCCATGGCGAAAGCATTACGATAGGCATCTTTTTCGCTGTACTTCATCACATTGCGGCTTTGCATAAAATTGCCGCTGTAAAATTGCAGTCCGGGTTCATCGGTATAGATCTCCATAACAATACCTGTTTTATCCCCTTTAACCACAGCAATAGGTGTTGCAAGGTCATGTTGGTCAAGCACAAAGTTATGGTCATAGCCTTTGCCATTTTTTAGCTGCAGGTTGTCGTCGTTGATGCGGGCGCCAATCGTTGCCGGTGTGGTGAAATCAAATGGAGTTCCCTTAACCGGCTCTATTTTCCCGGTAGGTATCAGGGTTGAATCTACAGGAGTATAGCCGGATGCTTTAAACTGAACCAGGTGATCAAGAATAGAGCCGCTGCCTTCGCCATTAAGGTTAAAATACGCATGATTGGTCAGGTTAACAACTGTGGTCTTATCCGTGGTCGCTTCATAATCAACCCGCATCGCATTGTCGTCGGTTAGCGTATAAATAACTTTGATGTGCAAATTGCCCGGGAAACCTTCTTCCATATCTTTGGAAAGGTAAGTAAGTTCGAGCGTTTGGTCATTCAGCTTTTTAGCATCCCAAACAACATCCTGATAGCCTACTTTGCCGCCATGCAGCGTATTGGGCCCGTTATTGGTGGCAAGTGTGTATTCTTTGCCTTCCAGTGTAAAGTGTCCTTTAGCGATACGATTACCATAGCGACCAATTGTTGCACCGTAGTAACGCTCCGTTGATTTGATATAGTCATCAAGGCTGCCAAGTCCAACTGATACGTCGATGGTTTTACCGGCGCTGTCTGGCACCAATAGATTCACAACGCGACCGCCGAAGTTGGTGATGGTCATGATAACGCCATTCTTGTTTTTTAAGGTATAAAGGTGCACTTGTTTCCCGTTGATAGTTTTTTCAAAAGCCGAATCTGCCGGAAGTTTGCCGTAGGTGATATTATTGCTCATTGTTGTGTTTGCGGTTGTTTGGGTTGTATTATGTTTGCAGGCACCCAGTAAGGTTATGCTGGCAATTAAAGCGCTCAAAGATAAAATCTTGATTTTCATATCAGGTTCTAATTATTCCTTATTGTTTAATTTTTTGATCAGGCTCACTTCATCGATGTTGTAGATCGTTCCGTCTTTCCGGAAAACATCATGGAACCACAGTTTAGGTTCTTCACCACCCGGCATTGGCTGGTCCCAGGCATAGATGGTATTTGTTTTCCCTGATACAAGGCCCCAATTAATAGCAGCAACGTGTTCTCTTTTTAATATCGGCATCGTATTGATAAAAGTGCTGTTGCGTAATCGGGCCATGTATTCAGTACAAATAACAGGTCGTCCATAGGCTTTTAAAAGCTGTATAACACGTTCATGCTTATCCGGATCCTCGTAATCATGATAGGTGATCACATCTGAATGTGTCACCTGGAAGGCATTCAGCTTTTCGTAACTCCAGTCCCACAGACCAGCGCTTAAGGGTTGATCGGGGTTTACTGCCCGTGCCCATTTAAATATTTTCGATAACAGGTCTAACGATTTTTCATATTTACTACTGTTACCAGGCTCATTGTACAGGTCCCACAAAAGGATACGTTTGTCGTGTTTAAAAGTGGTAAGTACGTCGGTAACGTATTTTTGAAGTAGAGGTATTTCTCCGGGTTCAGTCAGCCTGTTTCCCGGGTCCTGCAGCCAGCCCGAATTGTGGATGCCTGTTTTAGGTTCGGGTTGCTTGCCTGTTTTAGCCGTCGGGTTCCAGCAATCGTCAAAAAATACAAACAGCGTTTTAATATGGTGTTTATCGGCAATAGCCAGATACTGTGCTACCCTTATTTTAAAACCTTTTGGGTCCTGCTGCCAGGCCATACTGTGTAAGAAAACACGCATAGCGTTAAATCCGATACTTTCGGCATATCCCAACTCACGGTCGATGGTTATTGGATCGAACGTATCTGACTGCCACATTTCCAATTGGTTGATAGCGGTGCTTGGGATAAAATCGGCGCCATTGAGCCATGCATATTTAGCGTACCAGGCATTTGCTTTTGCTGCCGGCCACAGGCCAGCTTGTTTTGTGCTTTGTGCCTGAGAAAGTAAGGGCAGCAGTGCCACTAGCCCGGCAACGGGCAACCAATATTTTATTTTCATTATCCAGGTTTATGCGCGTTAGCGTACGCGACTGCTAATTTGGTGAAAAATGTAATAACAACAATTAATTAAATGATCTTCATCGGTTAAACGGATATTCATTTATCCAGTGAAAGCCTCGTTTAACTAATAGAAATTTACTTTCGTCCTCACGGTGTAAGCCTATCTCTATCGTGTTTTTTTTGTAAGTACCTTTAATTAACAGCGAATCTTTTTTGGGTTTTGAATAGGTAAAAACATACTTATTTACCGTATCTGTATAGCTGTTCATGATGATCGTTCGCTTTTGGGTATCAACTTTAAAAGCAAAGCTTCGCGTGCTGTCATTCATCAGTTTAACCGACGCGTAACCTGCATAGCCGGTAACCAGTTTACGCCACCGGGTTGTATCGGTGATCAAGGGTGCAAGTGTATCCTGATTTACTATAAAAGTTTTTGCTTCATAAATGCCATATAAAGGCGGTTTTGGTGCCTTGCTTCCATATTCTTTTTCAGCCTCCAAAGCATATTTTAAGTCAAAAAAGATGGTATAAATGATGAGCGCATATTTTAAAACACAGAGTATAATATTCTTCCATTTTTTTTGGAAACGATGGGGGATAATATCCGCTGCTTCTGCATTTTTATTAAGCAGGAAGAAGTTTTTATAGCGGCCAAATTCCTTAAAAATCAGGAACAATGACATAATTACAAGCGTTGTTGAAAGCAACTTTACCGGTACATCAAAGCAATAATTGATAGCCATAATGTTTGCGGAAACTATCAATGTCATTACGGCACCGAGGGCACTTGTCCGGCGGAACAATAACAAGAACCCGCAACTTAATTCAGCAAAACCAGTAAAATAATTATAGCCTTTAGAATACCCCATAAACCGCCATGCCAGACCCATAGGCGAGGAATCGCCATACGGCTCTATCAATGAGTTTAATGACAAAAACGGAAACTGCAATTTGATCACCTTGAAAAAGCCATAGGAAAACATGGTAATTGCCACGTAATAGCGCAGAATAACCAATAGCCAATAGAACAGTTTTTGATAAGATGGCCTTTTGCGATCCAGTAGGGACCAAATTGCTGTACCCAATACTGCCAGCAATGCAGTAAGCAGTAAGACCACATTATCAAAGGTGGTATCTCCGCTGCCATTGGTAAAAACAGTGATTGGCTTTGACAGGTGCAGGACATGAATTCCTAACCAGGGTACCAAATGATGGAAAGGTTGGATATACCAATTGTACAGGTCGTCGATATAAGGGACAACGCCGTTGGGGTTGAAAAAAATATATAGTAGAAAATAAGAGAAAAAGAATCGGAAAAGCAGCTTATTTGCAAACGGCCATCCAGGTGTTTCGGTTGCTTCCATCTTTATTAATTGTGATGGAATAAATATAATAAAATTTATAAGTTACCGATCAAAGTTCAAGTTCGTCCAGGTCAACCACAGCGGAATCGCAGATATAGGTTGGTACGATTCCTGCTGAAATTATCCGTGTTTCGTAATCCTTAGCCTGGGTATTACCGGTGAGTACCAGTACGGTATCCAGACCAAATTTATTTCCGCCTAAAATATCGGTATTAAGTGTGTCGCCAACCATCACAATTTCATGTTTACTGATAGCGCGATATTCGCGAATCAGGTCATAGGCAAACATAAACATCTGCGAATCGGGCTTACCGAAGCGGATGAACTGTTTACCAACCACACTTTCTATCATAGCCGCGATACCGCCTATAGCGATAGAAACATCATTAGCAGTTACCGGGTAAGCACGGTCGGTATTTGCTACAATAACCGGTATTGGTTTTTTTCGAAGTAAGTTGACCGTTTTGTTTAAGTCGTTACACCAATCAAAGCCTTCATCATCCAAAAAGATCACTACGCTTACTTTATCAATATTGTTTTCGTTGATGTCGCGCATTGGTAAGGTCTGCAAACCCGATCTTTCAATGTAATGTGCCGAGTCCGGCGTGCCAAGGTAAGCTACGATACCATCAGGTACTTTAAGATCGAGAAATTCTTTGGTGAGCATACCTGAGGAAACTATCCGTTCGGGCGTAATGCTATGCAATCCGACGCGATGATAAGATGCGGCCAGTTGTTCGGGACTGCGCGAGGCATCATTGGTAACGATATAGTATTCTTTATTCTCTTTATTGAGATATTCGAAGGTTTTTTCGATACCAGGTACCAGGCCCGAGAAATTCTTGATCACCCCATAAGCGTCAAAGAAAACGACCTCGTATTTGTCGATGATGGATTTAAAATTGTCTATTTTTTTCATCTATAGCGTAATAGCGGCTGTGCTTTTAGTTTCCAGTTTCAGGGCATCAATTATTTTTTCGGCATCAAAGTCTCTGTCTACCGATGGAAGATAGATATCAAAAGCCTCGGCCTGCAGTTTTTTGGCGTACTGTTCGCTGAAAAAGTGCTTGCCATCCTTGATCACGTAGTTCAGGATAAAAAACCGGTAAGCTTCTTTCAGGAAGCGAACCTCGTTAGCGGTCAGCGGGTTTACTTTGTGGTATTCCTGCAGGAAAATAATAAAGCGGTCCTCCATCAGTGTATTGATATAATAACTGAATACCGTACGGTCGCCGATATCTGATACCACGCGGCTCAGGAAATAAAAATCGAGCACCCGGTAACTCATCCTGAACCAATCATAATCCCAGCGGGAGTAAAGCTCCTGATTTTTGTTGACCGAGAAATTGCCGATGTTCCAATCAATAAATACCGGTATGATCTCGAATGATTTCATATCATACTTTGATCGGTTTTTGAGGAACAGGTCGCAATGGTATTTCAAAAAATCGGCTTGCATGGCGCTGCCAAATTGCTTTTCGTTTTTCTCCAATTGCTGCTGTAAAGCGTATATATCGGTCCTTAGGGTCTTGGACGATTTTGGCAAAACATTTTTTGCCCTGGAGCATGCTTTATGAAACTTACCTATCTGTTGCCCAAGTTTGCGGATCTGTTGCTCATCTAACCGACGCGGCATGCGCTGATCGATCCGGGTTGGGTTGTAAAAAACCACCCAGGCATCCAAACGACCCTGACGATGGCGGTAAATATAAACCCTGTTATTTTTTAACAGCGACTTCGACAAAACATTCTCAAAAGGGTAGAGCAGGTTATTGCAGAGGCTATGGATAATGCGGTGGTCTTCCTTAAAATATTCGTACTTGCCAAAGTAGGATAACTTGGCTATAACAATATCTTCATCTTCAAAAGTTATTTTGAAAACGTGATTGGTAGACACCATCGCGCTGATATCCTCAATATCGCGGATGGTTTTTGAATTATCGTAGCCTTGCCAGGCTTTGCGTAAAATAAGATCGTAGTTCATAGTTTTAACCACAGAGGGCGCAAAGATAGGTTACAGAGATTCACAGAGTGCCATTAATAACCCTTTTTATACCATCTTTTAATTTAATAACATTGAAATTGATCAACAGACCCAGCTTGTAATTTCCAAGTTTCATGTAAGTCAGTGTTTGAGCCAGGTGTACGTCATTCAATGCTTCTACACTTTTAATTTCAATTATAATTTTATTCTCAACCAACAGATCAATTCTGTAACCACATTCCAGTTTAACTTCCTCGAATACCAAAGGCATGGCTTTTTCTTTCACAATATTTAAGCCCGACTGGAAAAGCTTATAGTACAAGCATTCTTTATAAGCGCTTTCAAGTAATCCGGGACCCAATGCTTTGTGCACTTCAATAGCACTGCCAATAATTTTACCTGACATCTCGTTTTCGTTCATGGTTACTCGGTGTTTCTCTGTTATCTCTTTGTGCCCTCTGTGGTTAAATAAAAAGTCAAATTATTTCAAAGTACCGCTTTAACTCCCAGTCAGTTACAGCCTTTGAATATTGTTTCCATTCCCACAAACGGGTTTGGGTAAAGTGTTCTGTAAATTCTGCGCCGAATAGCTCAATAGCAATCGGAGAATTTTTCATGGCCAGCGTGGCTTCAAACAGATTATGCGATAATACACCATGGCCTTTATCCTGGTATCCATTGCCGGTAGTTGGTTCAATAGTTAAAGGTAATTTATGTTTGATACCATAAAGGCCAGATGCCAAAGCTGCAGCCATAGCCAGGTATGGGTTACTGTCGGATCCCGGAATGCGGGTCTCTAAACGCGTGTATTTTTCAGAAGTATTCAGAATTCGTATTGCGCTTGTGCGGTTATCCAACCCCCAGGTTACCGTAGTTGGTGCCCAGGCTCCTTCCACCAGGCGTTTGTAGCTGTTGACGGTGGGTGCATACATGGGTAATATATTCGGTAAACAATGAAGCTGTCCGGCTAAGTAATGCTTTAGCAGATCGCTCATATTATGTTTATCGTCAGCATTATAAAATAAATTTTTAGATTGTTTTTTATCCCATAAACTCTGGTGGATATGGCCGCTGCAGCCGGGCAAATTTTCATTCCATTTGGCCATGAACGAAGCCAGTATTCCGTGATTTGAGGCGATCTCCTTCACTGCATTTTTAAAAAGAACTGCCTTATCAGCAGCATTTAATACCTGATCGTGGCGTATAGCTGCTTCGTAAACACCTGGGCCGGTTTCAGTATGCAGACCCTCGAGGGGAACGTCAAAGGCTTTTAATAAGTTGAACAGATCGTAATAAAAATCGCTATGCTGAGAAGGCCTCAGAATAGAGTAGCCAAACATACCCGGTGTTAAAGTTTGGATATCTGTAAAGCTCTTTTCCTGCAGGGTTTGCGCAGTTTCCCTGAAATTAAACCATTCAAATTCCTGTGCAAATTCGGGATGGAAGCCAAGGTCTTCGCATTGTTGGGTTACCTGTTTTAAAAGGCTTCTTGAACATGCCGAAAGCGGACCACCATTAGCATTGCTAAAGTCGGCTAAAAAGAAGGGAATATTGTCCTGCCATGGAATAGTGCGGAAGGTAGACAGGTCGATCCGCGCCGGGCGGTCGGGGTAGCCTGTATGCCAGCCGGTAAGTTGTGTATTATTATAACAGGTATCGCTGCTGTCCCAACCAAAAACAACATCACAAAAGCCATAACCATCTTTAAGACCGTCGAAAAACTTTTCGGTGCTGATGATCTTACCGCGTAAAATACCGTCAATATCAGCAAAGGCAAACTTGATCTTATCAATATTTTTTTCCTTTAGGTAGGATGCTATTTCTTCTTTATTCATAATGATTTAATACGATAAATGTGTCAACAAGTTAGCGATAATAACGATTTGCGCTTGATAATTTGCTTTATCTTTAGTATTTTGTTGAGTAATAGTTAAATATAAATATAAAATCCGCCTTGCTCATGAATGACCTGTTATTTGTGTATGGTACATTGCTGGACGATAAGAACAAATATGGGGCTTATCTGATCGATCATAGTAAATATTTTGCTAAAGCCAGCCTCAGTGCCAGGCTTTTTGATCTGGGCTATTATCCGGGTGCGGTTATCGATGCTGATGCACCGGGCAAAATACAGGGGGTATTAAGAAAAATTGACGATCCCGAAACGGTATTGGGTGTATTGGATATTTATGAAGGCTTTGGTATAGATCAACCGCAGCCTAACGAATTTGTTAGGGTACCAGCAGAGGTTGAAACAGCGCAGGGTACGGTATTGAGCTGGATATACGTTTATAATTTGTCCCTTGAAAACCTTCCCGAGATCACTGGTGGTTATTTTGCGGGACTGTCGCATGATCGAAGCTAAGTTTTAAGAACTGGTTATATTTTCTCTGAAATTGCTGACCTCGGCCTATTGCCTATTTAAATTAAACGCAAAAAAAAGCCCGGCAGAAATGTTTCTGCCGGGCTGGTTATATAAATAGGGGTACTGGTTTTAAATTACAATACTGATTTAACAGTTTTGATGATACGTGCAGCAACTTTGTACGGATCGGCAGCTGAATTTGGACGACGATCTTCCAGGTAGCCTTTCCATCCTTTTTGTACAGTGTACAATGGGATACGGATAGAAGCACCGCGGTCAGAAACACCATAGCTATAATCGTGGATAGAAGCAGTTTCGTGTTTACCAGTCAAACGCTGATCGTTATCAGCACCGTAAACGGCAATGTGCTCAGCAACTACAGGACGGAAAGCTTCCAGAATTTTCTTGTAAACACCTTCGTCACCAGTAGTTCTTAAAACTTCGTTTGAGAAGTTAGCGTGCATACCAGAACCGTTCCAATCAAGTGCGCCAAGCGGTTTGCAATGCCAGTTAATTGAAACTCCGTATTTCTCGCCAATTCTTTCTAATAAATAGCGGGCTACCCAAATTTGATCGCCGGCTTCTTTAGCGCCTTTAGCGAAGATCTGGAATTCCCACTGTCCGGCAGCAACTTCAGCGTTGATACCTTCAACATTCAGGCCAGCGTCAAGGCAGGCATCCAAATGTTCTTCAACAATATCGCGACCAAATGCATTTTTTGCACCAACTGAGCAGTAGTAAGGACCTTGCGGGCCTGGGTAACCACCTGCAGGGAAGCCAAGAGGTTTGTTGGTTTCAGGATCCCAAAGGAAATATTCCTGTTCGAAACCGAACCAGAAATCATTGTCATCATCAGCAATGGTAGCACGACCGTTTGACTCATGTGGCTTACCATCAGCACTTAATACTTCACACATTACCAGGTAGGCGTCTCTGCGCTGAGGATCAGGCACGATGAAAACAGGTTTCAAGATACAGTCTGAAGAACCACCCGGTGCTTGTTCGGTTGACGAACCATCAAAGCTCCAATTTGGGCAATCTTCCAATTTACCGCTGAAGTCACCTTCAATTTTTGTTTTGCTACGGAGGCTTTGGGTAGGTTTATAGCCGTCAAGCCAGATGTACTCTAATTTTGCCATTGTTTAGTTGTTTTTTGGATTTGGATTGTCGATTATTTAGTTTTATAACAAGTAATTCAATTATCAGAGGCGAATGTAAATATTTTTTGCAAATTTCATCACAATTGCAAGAAAAAATTAGAATTTTTTTCAAATATGTGGATAATTATTGCCCAAATGAATAAAAAACCACCCAAAATAAGCCAGTTGACATAATTGCAACTTATTTGAAGCTTAAAATTTTAGAAATCTATATTAATCTCTAAAAAAAATACAAGAAATGGCTCAGGGCGTGTTTTCTTTTGCCCGAATTGTAAAATTTACAAATTCAAATCTGTTTTTTGAGCCAAAATCATCAAAATGGCAATTAAAACTCACTTATTTGTTGCAATTTATATTTGTAATTAATTAAGGAGCTCTGCCAAAAATTTCTTAAAATTGCAGCGTAAAACCAGCCGGATAATCCTACCGGTTTTCAGACAAATGTCCTCTTCTAACAAGCAAACATTATGAAAATAACAGTCGTTGGCGCCGGGGCTGTAGGCGCAACTTGCGCAGACAATATCGCAAGAAAAGAATTAGCCGAAGAACTTATATTATTGGATATCCGCGAAGGCTTTGCCGAAGGAAAGGCAATAGATATTATGCAAACCTCGGCCATACTTGGCTTTGATACCAAAGTTAAGGGTGTTACCAATGATTACGCTGCTACTGCCGATTCGGAAGTGGTAGTAATCACTTCTGGTTTACCCCGCAAACCGGGTATGACCCGCGAAGAACTGATCGGCACAAATGCCGGCATAGTAAAAAGTGTTACGGAGAATATTTTAAAATACTCTCCAAATACTATCATCATTGTGGTGTCTAACCCAATGGATACAATGAACTACCTGACCCTTAAAACTTCCGGTTTACCTAAGAACCGTATCCTGGGTATGGGCGGTGCACTCGATTCCTCAAGGTTCAAATATTACTTAAGTCAGGAGCTGGGTTGTTCACCAGCCGATCTAAATGCAGTTGTTATCGGCGGACATGGTGATACTACGATGATCCCGTTGATCAAACATGCTACCTGGAACAGCGTACCGGTTACGCAATTGCTTAGCCAGGAACAACAGGATAAAATTGTTGCTGCTACCATGGTAGGTGGTGCAACTTTAACCAAGCTTATTGGCACTTCGGCCTGGTATGCTCCGGGAGCAGGAACCTTGTCAATGGTTGAAAGCATTGTACGCGACGAAAAGAAACTGATCAGCTGCGGTGTTGCTTTAGATGGTGAGTATGGCCAGAAAGATATTTCACTGGTTGTGCCGGTTACCCTGGGCAAAGGTGGATGGGAAAAGATCGTTAACTTTAGTTTGAGTGATGGCGAACAAGCTGAGTTCAACAAAAGCGCAGATGCGGTTCGCAATATGAACCAGGTATTATATGATACTAAAGTGATCTGATTTTTTAAATTTAGTTCTGTAAAATTCAAAAAACAGCAAAGGGCTTCCTATCTCGGAGGCCTTTTTTGTTGCCATTTTTTATAAAAAAAACCTGTGGAAACAGACTGCTTTCCAGGTTAATCTGGCATTAAATTAAAGCGAAATTTGGGTTAAAAGTTTTCATATATTTTGGTAAGGCAGCATTTTTGCGCTTTTTTTTTAGTGGGGGCAAGGCATATTTTGCTATTTTTTGTTGAAACCTATGTTGTTAGCAAGGCTGCAAATGTTGAATTTTTATTTGCTTAAATAGCTATTAATCAGCATGAATGATATGTTAACAAGAACCCCGAAACTGTTAAGAAACTGTTTATAAAAAACAACAAAAAAACTTGACAAGCGTTAGCTCACAAGCTACCTTAGATAACATCAAGAACGACGTACTTTGACAGCTTGGGAGTAAAGAAAAGGTAAACAGAGACAGTCTTCGGACTGCACGAAGTTCACCTGAAACGAGCTCCGGTTCGCAAAGAAATCAATGGCGAAAGCCGGCGATGCCAGCGCTGACCTACAAAGCAGAACAGGAAAGAAGCAGTTTATCTGAAAGAAAATCCAGGGTCACCGAAACGACGCAAGTCGCTGAAAACCAAAGAAACCGAAACGGTGTAAGCCGCTGACAACGAAGAGACCGAAACGACGCAAGTCGCTGAAAACGTAAAAAACCGAAACGGCGTAAGCCGCTGACAACAAGGATCAATTCAATAGGCAGCCAAACCCAAAGAAACCGAAACGGCGCAAGCCGCTGAAAACGAAGCAACCGAAACGACGCAAGCCGCTGAAAACAAGGGGACCGAAACGGTGAAAGCCGCAGAAAACAAGGGAAGCAGGAAACAAGCATTGTATAGCCGCTAAGTTATTTTACGGAGTAACATAGCATGCGAGCAATTAAGCCCCGGAAGGTTGGTCCGCAAGGGTCGGCAATAAAGGCAGGTCAATTACACAAAACTTGATGCTTTCACACAGCTACGGCTAGGTGAGAGACAGGAACCGGAAGCCATTCGCAAGAGTGTGCTTCCGTTTTCATTTTATGAGATTTTTTTGTTTTGATCTGGAAAGGCTGATCAATGTTACTTTCACAATAAGGTGCTTTGGGTGGTAAGCCACCAGGCTAAGAGCGCAAAAAATACAAAAACCGTATAATTATTTAGTTTCAAAAGCAAAGCCGCTTTACGGGCCTCAGGATCTGTAGCATCCAGGCTTTTTACAAATTTTACCGAAAGATTGGTAAATGGTTCCTGAAATACACCTTCGCGTTTGTCTATTCTTGCAATTAAGATATGGGCAAAAACCAGGGTGTAAGTATAAATGCCCAGAAGAATGAGTGTTAAAATAAGTTCGAAGTTTAGGGTCATCTCCAATTAATAATTAGTATCAAATAAGGTTCGGTCTGGCAAGCGAACTCCAAGTTCCGAGGTGATTTGTTCAATTTCTATATCAATTCCAGAAACCAGGCAGTGTTTGCAAACCGGGCAGGAATAATGTGTTAACAGACTTGTATAATTAAATGGCAGCCTGAATTCCCTGATGTTTTCGTAGATCGAGATACTGCACTTAATATTGGTGCAATAAAGACGATAAAATGGCGGCAGATCATTCATGCTTTTACCTTTAATTACTCAAAGATGTTGATCTGCTCCGTCTTAAAATATAGTAGAAAATATGAAATTCTTGTAGTTGTTTGGTTGACAAGGATTTTTTAAGTATTTGAATATCATTTGGTTATGTTTTTTGCAAAATGACGATTTTTCATCATTTTGAGCAGCTTGTCATACTTCACAGGAGGTTTTGTTCAAGCCAAAAAAAATGGCCTGAGTACAAGCAAGATCATCGAAAAAGGGTAAAGAGTATTTTACGAGCTAAATGATCAATAATAAAGTGCCTTTTTATTAGGCACGCGTTCCTTTACGTTGACGTCGAAAATAAGTTCAACCATAGTTCCGGTCTGAGCTGAGCAACTGATATTAAGTTTTGCACCGATCAGGTTAGCCCGTTCGGTCATATTAAGTAGCCCCATTGACATAGGGTTGTGGAGGGTGCTTGACTTGATACCACGCCCGTTGTCGATGATTTTCATATTTACAACACCATTATTATTCTCTACCCTGATGTTCACAAGGCTGGCATTTGCATGTTTGGAAATATTGGTTAACACCTCCTGAAATATGCGAAAAATATTGATCTCTACCGATTTATCAATTGGTGGTTGGTCTATATCGATATAAATGCGGGTTTCTATTCCACTTTTGTTTTGAAATTGATTTACCAACCATTCTATAGCGGCAAATAGTCCGAGTTTATCTAAAAGCGCAGGTCGCAATTCATTGGCTATTTGCCTGATGGTAGAAATGCTCTGATTGACATCTAAAAGCAAAGCGTCTATAACCGGTTCAATATCATTACTTGGATCGGCATGTTTTTTTAATGACGATAATGACATTTTCAGACCGGATAGCTGTTGTCCAAATTCATCATGTATCTCGCGTGCAATACGCGAGCGTTCTTCTTCCACTATTTCGCTTAATTGCTTCGCAAAACTTCTGACACGCTTTTCAGATTCTTCCAGTGTTGCCGTTATTTTCTTACGTTCAACGCTGTAGATAATGCTTTTGTACAGGTTTAATGCGGTAAGCTCTTCTTTAAGCAAATAATCAGATATACCCAGTGAAAGCGACTTTACGCCAAATTCAAAATCAATGTAGCCGGTAAGCACTATGATGGGAACGTTCCCGCTATAATTCACAATTTCATAGATCAATTCAATCCCGTTCTTATCAGGCAACGAAAGATCTAAAAGAACAACATTATATGGGATATTTTTTTCAACCAGAAGCTTCTGAGCAACGGTGTAATTTTGGGCATGGGTAATGGTGGCGTCTTCAAATTCCGATAAAAGAAACTCTTCAATTAAAACAAAATCACCCTCATTATCCTCGATCACTAAAATAGAAAAATGTTCGCGATGTGGCATTGTAGTTCTTATAATTCAACGACGCGCCTAAAATCATTTTGTCACTTTAGGTTATAACAGGAAGTGTTTATGTGCGAAGTTGTTTTTTAAAATTAGAAAGAAAAAATGATTCTTTTATCAATTCAACCTGGTTTCATAGTATTTCATATATGAGAATAAAGTAGAATCCTGAATTACAGTACTATAAATTTATAGTTCAACAAAAATGTGATCCCAAAAAAATCTAAAGTCGATTTCATTTTTTTGCGTCAGCAATTTAAATTTCAAAAGGTTCAACCCCAAAATTTCATTATTTTAGCCATCTATGGCAGCCAGCGAAAGAGAAAAGATTTTTGTATTAGATACTTCGGTCATTTTATATGATCACAACGCTTTCGAGAATTTTCAGGAGCATGACGTGGCGCTGCCAATTCAGGTGCTGGAAGAATTGGATAACATGAAAAGCGGAAATGATACCCGAAATTTCGAGGCTCGAAGCTTTATCAGGCTCATGGATATTATTTCGCGGAAAAACCTGCTTAATAAATGGATACCGTTTAAAGGTAAAGATAAAGGGAGTTTTAAGGTGGTAATGGATATAAAAACCACCGGTATAGATGCCGAAGAGGTATTTGGTCGTGATAAAGTTGACCACCGTATACTAAATGCAGCATTAGGACTTCAACAGGAATACCCCGAAAAGAAAGTTATCCTGGTATCCAAAGATATTTGTCTGCGCTTAAAAGCGAAATCACTGAACCTGTTTGCAGAGGATTATGAGACCGGTAAGATCAAGAACCTCGATGATCTGTATACAGGTGAAACGATTCTTGAAAATGTGCCCGAAAAGGCGATCACCCTTTTAAATAAGCAAGGTTTGTTGAACGACGGTGAAATACCTTCGCTGCCGGGTACTAATAATCACTTTTACAGTTTGCAAGGTAAACGTTCATCAGCTACGGCGTTTTACAATAACCAATCGGGAATATTAGAAAGGGTAGCAGAATATCCGGTGTTTAATATTTTTCCTAAAAACACCGAACAGGCTTTTGCAATTCATGCGCTGATGCACCCGGATATTAAACTGGTGACAATCCAGGGCAATGCAGGCACCGGCAAAACCTTATTGGCTTTGGCCAGCGCATTAGAACAGCGGAAATATTACCGGCAGATATATGTTACCCGGCCGATAGTGCCTTTAAGCAATAAGGACATCGGCTTTTTACCCGGCGATGTCAAATCCAAGATAGACCCGTATATGGCCCCTATATGGGATAATCTTAAATTTATCAAGGACCAGTTTAGTGATGATGAAAAAATGCAGGGTAAAATTGACGAACTGGTTACCAATGACAAGATCACGATAACGCCATTGGCTTTTATACGTGGCAGAACCCTTACCAAGATATTTTTCATTGTAGATGAGGCGCAGAACCTGACACCACACGAAATTAAGACCATCATCTCACGTGCCGGCGAAAACAGCAAATTTGTGTTTACAGGCGATATATATCAGATAGATACACCCTACCTGGATGCTGAAAGTAACGGACTGTCTTACCTCATTGATAAAGCTAAGGGCCACCCGCTGTATGCTCATATTACCCTGCAAAAAGGGGAGCGGAGT
>CAISPD010000205.1 GCA_903887275.1 uncultured Mucilaginibacter sp. | reverse complement strand
GTTAACTTATATCTTTAGTAAGGTTTAAGGCGGAGAATGCTTGCCCTTAATAATTCAGTGTATGATAAACGCAAAACGGTTTTAAATATTGTAAAGCTTAGCTTCACGATATTTAAAACCGTTTTGTGATTAGTTAATAAGTAATTGTTTAACTAGTTATCAGGTATTTAATCCCAATGCCTAATACCCGATATCTGATACCCAATACCTGATATCCGATACCCAATCCCTGGTAACTTAATTCTTCAAACTCAATTCCTTGCTAAGCATCATTTTGCGCAGGTTATTGAGCGCATAGCGCATGCGGCCAAGCGCTGTATTGATACTTACTTCTGTTACATCAGCAATTTCTTTAAAGCTCATGTCACCAAAATGACGCATGATCAGTACTTCTTTTTGTTCGGCTGGCAGTAACTGTATCAGGGCCTTCAGATCTTTATGGGTTTGTTCGCGAACCATACGGTCCTCTATACTTTCATCATAATGACCGAGTACATCAAAAATGTCAAAATCATCACCACTGCTTACCATTGGCGTACGTTTTTCACGCCTGAAATGGTCTATTACAAGGTTGTGAGCAATGCGTGAAACCCAGGGCAAAAATTTACCTTCATCATTGTACTTCCCAGCACGCAGGGTGTTGATCACTTTAATAAATGTATCCTGAAAAATATCTTCAGCGAGCGCCTCGTCCTTGACCAGTAAATATATTGACGTGTAAATTTTAGACTGATAACGGCGGATCAGTTCCACCAGTCCTGCTTCATCCCCCGCGACATACAGGTGGATTAGATCCTGATCACTTTTCATTTGAAAATCCATAGACAACTACTTTAAACTAAGTTCTTTAATCGTAAATTGATAAAGTAGAATTTTCTCCTATAGCGATCGGTTGTTAATAAATTGTTACTCAAATAAAGCTATTTGCCCATTAAAAAGCAAATTATATTTCCGCTGAACCCCTAAAAAACACCATAACCGCATATTTTTAACATTATTTAACAATTAAACTGTTAATACCAGCAGTTAAAAGGCGTTGTTGTTATGGTGCCGTAAAACTATTACAATCAGGCGACTAATTCATTTGCAAAGTGCTAAATTTTTTAGGATTTTTGCAGCTTCGGAAAGTCCATGGTCCATAGTCCATGGTCAAAAGCTTTTTTCCGAAAATTACCATGGTCAATGGACCATCGACTATGGGCAAATAAACGATCGGCAAGAATAAATGAACAGCGAAGCGGATAAAGATCCACAACACAACATCATCATTAAAGGTGCCCGGGTTCACAATCTCAAAAACATGGATGTGGCCATACCTAAAAATAAACTGGTAGTTATTACCGGTATGTCGGGTTCCGGCAAGTCGTCGCTCGCTTTCGATACATTATATGCAGAGGGGCAGCGAAGGTATGTTGAAAGTCTTTCGAGCTACGCACGCCAGTTTTTGGGGAGGATGAATAAGCCGGATGTCGATTATATTAAAGGGATTGCTCCGGCCATTGCCATCGAACAAAAAGTGATCACCTCAAATCCGCGATCTACTGTTGGTACCTCAACAGAGATATATGATTACCTGAAATTGCTTTTCTCCAGGGTAGGGAAAACCATTTCCCCGGTTTCTGGCCATATCGTAAAAAAAGATACCGTTACTGATGTAGTGAATTTTGTATCCTCGCTTCCGGACGAAACGCAGGTTACTATTCTTTGTCCGCTTTATCCTCACAATAACCGCAGTTTGAAAGAAGAACTGGCAGTATTACTGCAAAAAGGCTTTGTGCGGATAGAAT
>CAISPD010000204.1 GCA_903887275.1 uncultured Mucilaginibacter sp. | reverse complement strand
CACTTTGCAGTAATTCTTCCAGGTTTGCACAGGCTTTACCGCCATATTTGCCTGTGAACGCTGCAACACTTTCCTGCCTGCGCGACCATGCTGCTGTAAGGTCAACACCATAAACAACCGCAAGCCCCTGCATGAAACGGTGACTGATGCGGCCGCAGCCAATGAGGCCTATTTTAAGTTCATTATTGTCCATAGTCGATAGACCATAGTCCATGGTAATTTTCGTATTTAATAATCACCATGGACCATCGACCATGGACTATCAGCTAACCTACTGGTACTGAATATAAATAGGGTAGGGCTTATTCTTCAAAACCTCCTGTGGCGTTAGCATGTGATGCGGTGCTTTTTTTAGATCGTTTTTATAGAACAGTTTAAAGCCTGTGAACTGTACTGGTTCGTTGTGGATAAAATAGCGCCAGGTGCCTTCCTTCAATTCCGGTTCGCCCCATCCATCCATGTTCATTACCAATTGTACTTCTGGATGCAATTTGATGCTTTTATAGTTGGTTAGCATCTTTTTGGTAAAACGGTGCACGATGAGGATCTTGGGTGGAAGGTGATGCTTGCGTACAACATCGGCCAGAAATGCCGAAACATAATTAACATCTGCCGCATCATAGGTGCCGATTTTTTTGCCGGGATGAGAACCGTCTTTCATTGAAAATTCAGGGTCCATTCCAAAGTGCACCTGGGGCATTTCAAGGTATTTTTCTAATAAAGGGAGTTCGGCCCGAATATTACTCAAGGCTACCTGTACATCAAGAAAAACAATTGCGTGAGATCTTTTGGCTAATGATAAAACAGTATCGATCTGTTTAAAAGGCATACGGTAACGGAATTTGCCATCTTTTCCTCCATCGCCCTGAGCAACAACGGCGATATAATGCAACGCAGGCTGCACTGGTGTTGTTGGATCTGCTTTCTCCCAGCTCTTAACTTCACCTTTCAATTTGGCAAGCATTTCTTTTGGCGGCAATTCACCTAAGATGCCCATGCGTTTAGAGTAAAGGTTACCATAATATGCAATTACCCGCTTATAGGGTAAAATAGCGCCGGGAAGCGGATAAGGGGTGTTCTTTACAGGCCAAAGCCCGGTAGTATCTCCATGCGACAGTTTCTTCATTAACGAATCATACTGTTTATGGTCAATGGGTTGATAGCTAACCGGAGCAGCAGCGACAGTATCTTCTGATTTTTTCGCAGTTGTGTCTGTAGCGGGTTTAGCAACTGATGCAGTGTTAGATTTGGATGCGGTGTTGCTTTTGTTGCAGCTATCAAAAAGTGTGATTGAAGCTGCCATCAATAGCGAGCTTAATGCCAGGTTTTTTAATTTCATTCGGTTCGATTTCTTCATATCAGGAGAGCTGCAAAATAGCACCATTTCCTGAGCCGGGATGCCGAAAGTTATCAACAGTAGGTTGACCATTTGCAGAAGTGATAAGACACTGCGAGCCACATATAATATGACAACAGGTGACTAGATGGCCTGATTTAAGGCCCTTTTTGGCAATTATTTAGCGATTTAATATGGCTGTTCTATACTTTATAAAACTTCCCAAATACACCTAAAGGTAATTTAATGCCCGATGTAGCCTGCAAATAAAGTTCGCCAATCTCGAGGTTTTGGAGAGAAGGATAGGCAGTTTTAAGTAAGTTTTCGACAATGACCGATGAAAATCCAAGGGAATAGGCATTCAAAATCAGGAAATGTTCATCCGGGTCGAGCAGTTGAACCACTTCCCGGATCATTTCATTGATCTGATCTTCTAACTTCCATTTTTCACCGTTTGGCCCGTGTCCGTAAGCAGGAGGATCAAGGATGATCCCATTGTATTTTTTACCGCGCTTCACTTCACGTTTAACAAATTTAAGCGCATCTTCTACCACCCAACGGATGTTTTGCAAACCCGAAATTTCCTGATTTTCGCTTGCCCAGGTCACTACTTGTTTGATCGAATCAACGTGTGTAGTATCTGCACCGGCTGCCTGAGCTGTCAGCGATGCGCCGCCTGTATAAGCAAAAAGGTTAAGTACTTTGGGTTGTGGTGTTTTAAATTTTTTGATGATCGCTGACGAATAATCCCAGTTTACAGCCTGCTCGGGGAAAATGCCGACATGCTTGAACGACGTTAATGCCAGTCGGAATTTAATTGCGATCTCGGGGTTTTTATATTCAATATGCCAGCGATCGGGCAGATTATTGGTTTTTTTGACCCATTCGCCTGAGGTGGCAGAACGTCCCTTAAACCGTATATGATGCAGTTTTTGCCATTCGCTTTGGTTCAGCTGCTTCGCCCATACTGCCTGAGGTTCGGGCCTGATGAGAATTAAATCACCAAATCGCTCCAGTTTTTCAAAATCTCCGCAATCGATCAGTTCGTAATCTTTCCAATGTTGCGGGGTAAGAAGTTGGATCATGGGTTGGTACTGATTTGTTAACTGATGACTGGTTAACCGGTGATTTTTTAATTAGTAATTCCTTGTTCAGGCAGCAAATATAAATAAATCCCGGCCCAAAAAGAGCCAGGTATCTGTTAATTGGTGATCTGTTAATTAGTGATTTGTAGTGAAGACTGCAAATTGAAAAAAATCCCAGGGCAAAAAAAATCCTGATACCTGTTACCCGATAACCAATCACCGGTTAACCAATTACAACTTCTCTCTGGCTGCTTTCGTGAACGGACTGGCAAATACAAATTCGTTTAATTCCCGATTATCCGTATGAGCAATTTCTTTGTTGGATCCTTCCCACCATTTTTGCCCGCCATGGAGGAAAATGATATGGTCGCCAATACCCATTACGGAGTTCATGTCGTGGGTAACAACTACAGTGGTGGTATTATATTCCTGAGTAAGATCGCTGATCAGGTGATCTATAAGAATTGAAGTGAGAGGGTCAAGCCCCGAATTAGGTTCATCAACAAATAAATATTTGGGCTGCATAGAAATTGCCCTGGCAATGCCTACGCGTTTTTTCATCCCACCCGATAATTCGGAAGGGTGCAATTTGCCTTTGCCCTCCAGGTTAACCCTTTTTAAACAAAAATTGGCCCGATCCTGTTTTTCGCTTTTGCTCATGTCTGTAAACAAGTTTAGCGGAAACATGATATTCTCTTCAACACTCATAGAATCAAAAAGTGCAGAGTTTTGAAAAAGCATTCCAATCTCTTTACGAATAGGAACCCGCTCACGGAAAGGCATATTGGTAAAGTTTTGGCCGTCGAAAAAAACCTCACCCTGTGTAGGTTCGTGCAAACCAACAATGCACTTGAGCAATGTTGTTTTTCCAGAGCCCGAGCCACCGATAATGAGGTTGTTACGTCCGGGCTTAAATTCGTCGTTGATCCCTTTTAGTACCTCATTGTCGCCGAAGGTTTTTACTATTTCTTTGGTTTCAATCATAAGAGTACACGTGATATAACTAAATCAGCAAATAAGATCATGATACAGCTGTAAACTACACCGCGGGTTGCTGCCTGCCCAACTTCTAAAGCTCCGCCCGAGGTATAGAAGCCCTGGTAAGCACAAATAGAGTTGATCAAAAATCCAAAAACAATAGCTTTAACGGCACAAACGGTGACAATTAGGGGGTTAAAGCCATCGGTAAGACCTGCAAGGTAGTCGGCTGTTGATACTTCCTTTGAGGCAGCACAAGCCAGGTAACCTCCACTTAATCCCAGTATTACCGAAATTATAACCAAAACCGGGATCATAGTTACACCTGCAATGATCTTTGGTGAAATAAGAAAGCCAGGTGCATTTACACCCATGATCTCCAGTGCATCGATCTGTTCAGTTACCCGCATGGTGCCTATCTGAGAGGCTATACTGGAGCCGATACGACCGGCCAGAACGAGCGCACAAATAGTAGGGCTGAATTCGAGTATGGTTGAGTCGCGGGTTATACCACCAACTACTGTTTTGGGAATAAAATCACTAACCAGCTGGAATGCGGTTTGTATGGTAGCAACTGCTCCGATAAATAATGATATGATGACAATAATACCTAAAGAACCGAGTCCCTCTGATACCATTTCACGCATAACTTCGGCCCAATAAACGCTGAATTTTTCAGGTTTCCTGAAACTTAATCTTAATAAAAGCAGGTATCGCCCTAAACTATGAAACATTGATTGCGTGTAGATGGTCTAAAAATAGTGTTTTTGCTTTTAATTTCACTTTAACCTGCCAGTCAAATAAAATCCGGCTGTTTCAAACTGAATTAAAATACCGTAATTGCTTAAATTGTTTTTAGCCGGGGCCAAAATCCCATATTTTACCGAATTATGAAAAAAATGTTGTGGCTCGCGGCTTTGCTGCTAATACAGGTTTGTGCATTTGCACAATCCCGAAATAACCTGAGTATCGTATCAGGCATTGATGCAAACCTTGTAGATATTCATGGAGCTATCGGCGATTTTGGTTACATAAATGAGGATGGAAAATCAATCGGACTCATTTATAACCGAAAACTTAACAAGTTGATTTCACTGGAAACGGGTCTGTTATATAGTGTAAACAACGTAAGAAAAACTTCATTTCAGGGCCCGCTGGGAGAATTTTTTTATAATGGGTCGGTTAAAATGGTATCGATACCGCTTAATGTTCAAATTACTTTTCTTCGGTATTTATTTGTAACAGGAGGTTTTTCTTTGGATCATCAAACTAATTATACAACTAACGGGGTTATTAGTGATCAATCGGGATTGGGATTTGAAATGGGCTTAGGAGGCAGGTATAATTTTGGCGTGTTCTCGGTTTCACTATGCCCGTATTTTTGCCGGCATGGCATTATTGCTCAAAATAGTTTAATAGAAGGCGGTGCCAGACTAGGGCTTGGTTACAACTTCTAGCCGAGCAAAAAAAATACCGGACTAAATTAATCCAGTATTTTTTTACCCCTAACGATCAGTACTCCTATGATAAGTACGATTGGAGTAAGGGTGATTACAGTGCCGACAATAGCCATGGGATCCATGATATTCAGTTTTAAATTCTATAAATACCAAGCAATAAGTATACCTAATTAGATAAACAGGAAAAAAAAGCTGATAAAGGCTGTTTTGCAAAGTGTTTGCGGCCACAATACGGGATTTTGTGGGGATTATGTTCTACGTACAAACCCACACCGGGATAGGATTTGGCTATTTTGGCCGACATGCCGAAAAATTAAGCCGGTTCTTTCACCGTTGATTTACCCCCTTTTACCGAGAAATAGTTAAGGCTTCCCCAAAACCTTATTTGTGGTATTTAAATACCCATTAGATTTGTATAGTTAAATAACCGAACATAAATGAAAAATGCCATCATCACTGCATCAACCAAAGGAATAGGACGAGCCATTGCTTTAGCTTTTGCCAAAGAAGGTGCAAACCTTGCAATATGTTCAAGAAATGCGGCAGAAGTTGAAAGTTTCAGGCAGGAGTTACTTGCGATAAATCCTGCTATTAAAGTTGTGGCTCAAGCGATAGATGGCAGCGATAAAATACAATTGCTGGAGTTTGCAAAAAACGCCGAAACGCAATTGGGCTTTATAGATACCGTGGTGAACAACCTTGGAATGTTTGAGCCCCTGAGTATACTTGATGAATCGGACGAAGCATTTAACAGGCAATTACAAACCAATTTTATGCCTGCATATCATCTTTATCGGTTTTTTGGCAAAAAGATGCAACAGAAACGGCAGGGACATTTTTTTACCATATGCTCAGTTGCTGCATTAGATCCAATTGCCGCAGCGGGTACCTATAGTATAACAAAGACAGCGCTATTAGGCCTGACCCGGGTTATGAAACTTGAAATGCAGTCGTTCAATGTAAAAGTTACAGCCGTAATACCAGGATCAACACTTACTAATTCATGGGAAGGAACAACAATCAGCCCCGATAAGTTTGTGTTACCCGAGGATGTGGCTTCAGCAGTTATGAGTATCCGTAAAATGAGTACGGGAGCTAATGTCGATGAAATAATTATCAGGCCGGTTGGAGGGCAGATATAGTTAATTAGTTATCAGTTAATTAGGTACCAGTTAATCGGGTATTGGCGATTAGATAATCAGACTACTTTATAATATTAAAACTTAACAAATCACAAATAACAGGTTAACTAGCCCACTAGTTAACAAACCGAAAAATCACAAATAATAACAAAATGGAAAAGCGATTATATAGAAACGAATACCGGAAGAAAATTGCCGGTGTTTGTGCGGGCCTTTCGGAATACGTAGGTATCGATGTGGCTTTTGTACGCCTATTTTTTGTACTGGCGTGTATACTTCATGGTGGCGGCTTATTGATCTACATTGTATTGTGGATAGCCTTACCTAAAAAGCCATTCCCTTTTATGGATCCAACAGTTGATTATACTGTTCCTCCTGGTGCAGCACCAACGGGCGACTGGAGCCAGGCTAATTTTGGTAGCCCGGCATATCAGGCAGGCAAATTTGATGGCAAGCCGGGAGTTGACCCTAATTTTGGCACTAAACCAGGCAGCGCGTCACTTACTGCCATAATTATTGGTGTGGTATTGATCCTGGTTGGCGGCACAATCCTGCTGAATAACCTTGATATAATACCCGATTGGGATATTGAACACCTTTGGCCGATAATACCAATTACTGTAGGACTTATTCTGATGTTGTCTGGAAGTGGTAAAAAGAAAGAACCGGAATTACAATGGCAACAAACTGCTGGCGCAAATACAGAAGATACAGCTGCTGAAGCTTCTGCTTCACCTGAAAATGACGAACCCAAGGCTTAAATTATTTAAAAAAAGATAGATCATGAAAAACGATAAATTGGTACCAGGTATGATTCTGGTGATCATAGGAGCAGTTTTCCTCCTATATAATTTCGGATACCTGGATTTTCATTGGGAGAACTTCGCCACACTTTGGCCTTTGTTCATCGTAATGGTTGGAGTAAACCTACTGTTGGCGCATAACAATTCTACCTGGGCCGCTATTCTCAAAATTTCGGTTGTGGTGGGCGGATTTGCAATCATCCTCTTCGGTAATTTCGATGGACATGTGCGCTGGTGGCCGCATTCCAGCTATACATTCAGTTCCGACGCTGATGATAGCGATGATGATAATGCAACCAATCATGCCAAAATAACCACAGTATCAGGCAAAGGGGAGTTTAACGAACCCTATAATGCAGGTGTAAAAATTGCACGCATCAATATCAGTGGCGGTGCAGCTACTTACAGGCTTGCTGATACTACAAATCAACTTTTTAAAGCAGATACCCGGGATTTTAAAGGCAAGTACGAGTTTTTTACCCGTAAAGATGATTCGGTTTATGTGATGGATTTTAAAATGAAGAATAATCACATCAACAGTTGGGGCGGTAACAACAATACCAACAGCGTTTACATGAGCCTGAATACCCGCCCCGAATGGGAAATGACCATCAACGCCGGAGCAACCGACCTTAATTTCGATCTTTCAAAATACAAGATCCGTTCTGTTGAGCTGAATGGCGGTGCAGGGAACTTTGTTTTGAAAACAGGCGAACCTTTGGCAACTACCAATATTGAGATATCTGCCGGAGCTGCCGACGTTACTGTAAATATCCCGAAAGATGCTGCTTGTCAGATCGAGTCTGATACCGGTTTGTCGTCAAATACTTTTGATGGCTTTACAAAAAATGAAGACGGCCATTATGAAACTGCGGGTTTCAATGCAGCAAAGAACAAATTATATATACATATAAGCGGCGCCATTTCAGATTTTAAAGTGCATAAGTATTGATAGATTTTGGTTGAAACGTTGAAAACGTTTTGATTTCGAATAATGAATATTGAATGTTAAAAAACGCATCAGACGTTGGCATTTGGTATTCATTATTCGATATTTACGCCATTATGAATGAATATTACCTCGTTGTTAATGGCAAGCCTGCAGGCCCGTTTGGTATCGACGAGTTAAAAAGCATGCGGCTAAAGCCGGATGATTTCCTGAAAACAGCAGCCATGGCCGATTTTAAAGAGGCCCACGAAATAGCTGAGCTGCGTTCCCTCTTCAATTTTCAGCAACGAATTACTGCCCCGCAATATTTTGCCGGACTCGATCAACGTTTAACGGCTGCCCTGCTTGACCTGCTTATGGTTTCGGGTATTTATATCCTTCCTGCTTTTGCGGCAATTATGCTTATCGATGATCACGATATCCGTATTGCCATAGCGATAAGCCTTTTATTGCTCATTCCGCTTACTAATTTTGTATATCACGTTGTCAGTGAGGGCTCTGCCAGGCAGGCGACTTATGGCAAGCAAATTCTTAAAATAAGCGTTTGCAATATCGATGGTGGTCCAATCGGGATGGGGCAGGCATTTGGCAGGAACATGGCCAAGATATTTTCAGTTTTATCGCTTGGGATCGGTCTCCTGGTTTGTTTCTTTAACAGGAAACAACAAACCCTTCATGATATCATGGCCGGAACGCTGGTAGTGAAAGAACGTTTGTTTTGAATTTTGTTTAAATGTTGGGCAGGCTAAGCTTTTTTAACTTTTAAAGAGCCGTCATTTCTTCAAACCAGGAATATACTTCCTCAAACATTTCGCGGTCTTTACCTTTTATCCAGCGCTGACGGATCACTACTTCTGATCCATATTCGGTTTCGTGTTTCAATTTGATGATGATACGGGACGAGTTGCGGCCGATCTCGTGATCCAGGTTTTTTATATAATTCCATTCTATCACAATATTGCGGGTATAATCGGTAATGCCTTGTTCATTCAGCTCGAGCGCAATTTTTCCCTGTAAGGCAGGCACCAGGCGTTTGAGCAAAACAATGCCTAACAATCCCAGGAAAACAAGATCTGCAAAAATAATAAGACCGGCAGCAAGGTTATTGTGTACAAATAAGGCTTCCCGAAGGTTAATCCACGTAATGGCAAAAAATACCAGGGGCAAAACTATCCCCAGCAGGGCGGAAGCAAGACTATAGGGGTAGCGGAGTGGGGTGGGCATGGTTAATACGTCTGCCCTAAAATAGCTAATAATTGCAAGCTTCCTATCAAAACCGAATTAGCGCTTAAGATTTAAGAAGTTTTAAAAACTTCTTAAATCTGCTAACTATAACCTTCCAACTTTCAAACTTTACAACATTCCAACATTTCAACCTTCCAACTCCACACCAAATCCTTAATTTTGTAAAAAATCTTAGCTATGGAAGCCGGAGCTATCAAAGCACTGCAAGGACGTTACTGTAATTCATTGACCGAATATTCGCGTTTTGTGACCCGCGAAGTGCATATCGGCGACGTACCTCTTGGCGGTAATAACCCAATCCGAATCCAAAGCATGACCACTACTGATACCATGGATACCATTGGTACCGTGGAGCAGTCGATCCGCATGATAGAGGCAGGTTGTGAGTATGTGCGCATTACGGCGCCCAGCATCAAAGAAGCCCAGAACCTGGCAGAGATCAAAAAGCAATTACGTAGTCGTGGTTATACCACGCCCTTAGTGGCAGATATCCATTTTACACCAAATGCTGCCGAAGTTGCGGCACGCATTGTAGAAAAAGTGCGTGTTAATCCCGGCAATTACGCCGATAAAAAGAAATTCGATCAGATAACTTATACCGATGCGGAGTACCAGACCGAACTGGAGCGCATCTACCAGAAATTTTCGCCATTGGTGAAAGTTTGCAAAGAGTATGGCACCGCTATGCGCATCGGCACCAACCATGGTTCGTTAAGCGACCGTATCATGAGCCGCTATGGTGATACCCCGCAGGGCATGGTAGAGTCGGCGATGGAATTCATGCGTATATGCGAAATGCTGAACTACCACGAACTGGTGATCTCGATGAAATCGAGCAATCCGCAAGTGATGGTGCAGGCATACCGTTTGCTGGTAGAAACTATGGTTGCCGAAGGGATGAACTATCCCCTGCACCTGGGCGTAACCGAAGCCGGCGATGGTGAAGACGGTCGTATCAAATCTGCTGTTGGTATCGGAACATTATTGGAAGATGGCTTGGGAGATACCGTCCGTGTTTCCCTTACCGAAGAGCCTGAAGCGGAAGCGCCGGTAGCTATTGCGTTGGTACAACGCTATGTAGCGCGGCGCGAAGCGCAAGGCGCGAGGCGAGAAAACGTGAACGCCAACCGACCGGCGCCACCCACCTCCCACGACCCTTATTCGTATAAAAAACGCGAAACCCAGGAAGCTAACGCTTTCATCGGAGGGCATATGGTGCCGCGCGTGGTGGTGGACCTTTCTCATGCTAACCTAAAGGACCCGGCGGTTTTGAATGATGCCGGTTATATTTACGCACCATTGCTGGATAAATATTCGATGGGAGAGCAATCGGTTGATTTTGTGTACCTGGCCGATCAGTTGCCCTCTTTTAATTTCCCGGGCAATTTGAAACAATTGTATAATTATGCCACATGGCAGAAACTGACCAATAAAACCAATTGCCACCCGGTATTCAGCCTGCAGGAATATATTGGGGATGCTGACCGTTCTTCTGCATTGAACCTGGTCAAAATAAAAAATGCCGACCTGCTTTCCGAAGCTTTCGGTTTGATCCCTATGGATAAAAGTCTGGTTTTTGTATTGGAAACCGACGAATTACACGGCATGGCCGATCAGCGTGCATTTTTCTTTCAATTGGAAGAATTAGGCCTGGATATGCCTGTTATTATCAGAAGATCGTACCAGTTTCAGACTCAGGACTCAGTACTCAAGACTCAGGGCTTACAACTTCACGCTTCCACCGACCTCGGCGCGCTTCTCATCGACGGCTTCGGTGACGGTATCTGGATCGATGCACCCGGTATTGATACGAAGGTGATCACTTCTACGGCATTTGGTATTTTGCAGGCTACTCGCTCGCGTATATCCAAGACCGAATACATTTCCTGCCCAAGCTGCGGTCGCACATTATTCGATCTGATGGTAACTACGCAAATGATACGCAGCAGAACCAGTCACCTTAAAGGTTTAAAGATCGGTATCATGGGCTGTATTGTAAACGGACCCGGCGAAATGGCCGATGCCGATTATGGCTATGTAGGTTCCGGTACTGATAAAGTGACGCTCTATCGTGGTAAGGAAGCGGTGAAGAAAAATATCACCTCCTTAAATGCGCTGGATGAACTGATAAATATCATCCGAGAGGATGGAAATTGGATAGAGCCTGCTTGATTATTCAAACGGTTTAAAAGACGAAAACAATTGAGTCGCCTCCGGTACTGTGCCGATTGGTATATATTGACAAACTTCAGCATATTCTCCCCACATTTTCAGCACTTCGGGATTGGTATGTGCGTTTTTGATGGCTTCATCCGATACCCACTCAAATACCTCGATGATGGTGCCATCAGCAGCCTCCATCATTATGGATGCCCGATCGGTAACCAAGCCTTCTTTAACCAATCGTGGTAAATGTGTGCGCATCAAAGCCTTCAATGTCTCGTTCTTACCTTCTTTAGGCTTGTAGCATGATATGACGATGATTCCCATTGGTTTTTAGTTTATAGTTCTTAGTCCTTAGTCCTTAGTCCTTAGTCCTTAGTCCTTAGTCCTTAGTAAATGGGGCTAATCCGAAGTTAATCAAATAATTCCGCAATTGGCATTTCGCACTCCGCATTAAAACTCAGGACTCCTCACTGAAGACTTAGGACTTAAACCTCGTCCACCATTCTGAATTCAGGGGACCGGTAACATCTGTCGGCTTACCTGGTTCGGGCACGAAAAGTTTGATATTGCGTTCTTTTGCGTATTGCAGCAAAAGTTCGATAGGCTCGAACCAGGCATGAGTGGAAAGGTTAAAAGTGCCCCAGTGGATTGGCATCATCAATTTTCCGTGCAGGGCGAGGTGTGCATTGGCTGCATGATCGGGGCCCATATGTATGTCCGGCCAGTTTTTGCCATATGCACCAACCTCGAGCATGGTTAGGTCAAACGGTCCGAACGTGTCACCGATTTCCTGGTACCCGGGCCACCAGCCGGAGTCGGCCCCAAAAAAGATATTGTGTTTTGGTCCGCGAAGTATAAATGACCCCCACAAAGTTTCGTTTCGGTTCATAATACCTCTACCCGAAAAATGCCGTGAGGGCAAGCAGGTGAGTGTAATATCATTGGCGATCATGGCACTATCGCCCCAATCCAGTTCAGTGATAAAATTGGCATTCAGACCACATTTTTCAAGGTAGGGTGTTATTCCCAGCGAGCAGAAAAAAGGGATATTTTTACCTGAAAAAAACTTCATAGTTTGCTTATCCAGGTGGTCGTAATGATCATGAGAGATAAGCACAGCATCAAGTTTAGGCAAGTAATTAAGTGGCAATGGCGCCGTGAAAAAACGCTTTGGCCCTATAAAAGATAAAAAAGATGCCCGGTCGCTCCAAACTGGGTCTGTCAAAATGCGACGACCATCGATCTCGATCAGCAGACTGGAATGGCCTATCCAGGTGATACGCAAGCCGGCTGAAGGTGGAGAATTATAGATAGTGGCGTCGGTGACAAATGGCCCAAGTGGTTTTTTAGGAACCGTTTCCGCTTTATTACCCAGGTATTCCCGAAGGATGGGAATAAAATTCTCGAAGCCGGCCTCTTTGGTAGGGATTGGGTTTTGATATTTATTATCTTTTTTCTGGGCACCACTTAAATCCATGTACAAGTATCGGTATAATTGTTTTAAGAGTTAGATACGTTGTTTCAATGCCATTAGATTGAATGTTAGGTGAATTGTTTCAGGATTCAATTTCAGGTTTAGTATAACACCAGGCCCAAAAGATCAATAGTGGCTGAAGTACCAAAAAACGCAACCAGGCCAGAAATGGAGTTACCATCAAATTGCCCATTTTTAAGGGCGCATCGCCGATCATACTAATATGTACCGGTAAAAAGGCCAGCAACATTAATATGATACCCCATGCGGCAAAAAACCGACTTGATTTAAATAAGAGCGCAGCACCAAAAAATATTTCAAAAAATCCAGCAAGTAAATTTAGGGTATGCGGCCAGGGCAGGTAGCGCGGAATAATGGCCAGGTAACCTCCCGGCGATAGAAAATGATTACTGCCGGCAGCCAGGTAAAAGATAATAAGAAGAGCAAGGCCTATTTTCTTGAGCTTATTCATGCTTTTTGATGCTTGCTTAACAAAATTGCGGTCTATTTGTTCTTTGTTTTTCAATTGAGCTAGCTTGCTTTTAATTCAGCATAAAATAAAGTCGCTTATTGGGGTTTAAACAGGCTAAAGTTTGATTTAAAGTGCAAGATATTCATTTAAGCGTCAAGAAAATGACGAATATCACTTTTTAATTTGATTAACTGCATCCGCTGATCGACCGCTAACGTATACTATTGTACTGTCGAAACTAAATGTTGGCTTGCAATTTAGAAACCTTCTAAATTGCCCTGTTTGACAAAGTATTGACATAACAGGACAGTTATCCTGTTACTTTTGTTGGGTCAAATTCTGAACTAAATTGAAGTATCTAAAAGTTATTGCTTTTACGCACAAGCAGATCGAGTTGAAAGAACTTGGGAAAT
>CAISPD010000203.1 GCA_903887275.1 uncultured Mucilaginibacter sp. | reverse complement strand
TTTCATCGCTGCTCCCGTTCCATGGCAATTTCATAAACCCCGCCAACGCATCTTTAATCGCATTGACATTTAAGATGAACATGCCTTTTTTTTCATTCGCAGGCTTAACAAACGGACTGTCAGCATCTTCATTTACAAAACCGTCCGCACCCTTACCCCTGATAGCCACCATACGGGGTGTTTTATCAACATATGGATAGGCGTATTCATAACTCCAGTGTCCGCAGTCCAATCCAGCCTTTACAATTTTCATACTTCTACCGGTATCGGTGTAAAATACCCGATCCATAAGTTTATCAACCTCTGGCCAAACGCAATTAACTTTATTGACCGCATACGTCCATTTTATGCGGTCTTTGCGCTTTTCCTCACTTTCCCCGCGCTCAAAAGTACCAAAGCTACCATGAGCCACCGAATAAGAAGCCCCTGTTTCAGTCCATGCGACCACTTCCCAGTCAATCCTTACATCATCTATCCCGTTGCTATCCTTGTCGCTGCTCATTTTACCACCCATATCGACCGCCATAGTCAGACAAATGATCATCCCGTTACCATCACTGATGCTTAGTTTTTCCGGCAATAACCATGGTTGGTAGGGTCTGATATTCTTTTGGATAGCCTTGCTGTCCGGGCTTTCCTTCGGTGAATCGTAGGTTTCCCCTTGAACTACGTTTTGAAATGTTTGATACTTGGGTTCATCCCTTGGTTGGTTATGCGGGTGAATCTGAAACCAGTCGGTAACGTATTTTTTCCACCCAAACATGAATGTAGGTGCATATAATGAAGATATTTTATAACTGTAATGCCCCTCGATTTTAGCGGTTGCTTGCGGAATCCAAACACCATCATTCAGCCATGCCATTTTTTTTGAATCGTTGAAGAACTTGGCGCACTTTGGGCAAACATACCCAACTGAACCCGGCTTAAACCCGCCGTGGTTATCAGGATCCCAATGTATACCACCCCCGCCTTCATGACTCCAAAGGATTTCTATACCTTGGCCGCAACAAGGACACGGTATAAAGTACTTTCGTTGGTCTCCAAGCAAAAAAGCGGGTTCAATCTGGCTGCTAGCCTTAAATTTAGGGGTTGATACCTTCATGATCTTGTAAATACCCTCATAGGCCGAGAAGCGACCCATGATCATATCGGATGTGTCCCCAAAGTCACTGGTAATGGTTGCGTTCCTGTCCAAGTCATCTAAAAACCCGAATTGAGCCGAAAAGTCCGCAATATTGTTGTGGTTATCCAATGTCATGATCCGCAGCCACCACCCAATGCCTTCTTTTAGCTTGGTGGTGTCCCCTGTAGCATTGTTTTTCAGCTTTTGTATCGGGCTTTGAAATTTTATCCCAGCATCGGCAAAGGCATGATCTACCTTTCGGCTTGCGGCCTTTATCAAATCAGGCGCACCCACTGAAAACACCATGTTTCCCGGCCTGTTGGCGACAAGATAAGCCATTCCGGGCAATAGGACGGTTGAACTTGCGCCTATCTGCTGCCCTTTCATCATTGCTATTACCCGTGCCGGATGGTCTTCGGCAAGGCAATCAATAATTTCACGGGAATACGGGCTATTATCGTAGCTCAATGGCCCCGGTCTGCCACCGCTTTTGATGGTGATATTCTTTTCAGCCCAAACATGCGGTAAGTCGGTGCATAGCCTTACGCGTGTCGAAGATATGACACCTGATAATTGACTGTGTAATATGTCGCCACCGTTTACTATCATGCCTTTTCCCCCACTTCTTTTTTCTCGGCAAATGTTTTAGCAATCTTTTCAGTCTCAAAAACCAGCATCGCCTCCTGATCATCCGCCACCTTGTTAACCGTGTCGATTAAATGCCTACGCATAGTAGCGATTATTTCAGGTGGCAACTCTATAAATTCCTTACACGAGTCCTGCCATCGGATAAGAAGTGCATCTAAATTGTTTTTGACAGAATCCAACCATGCTTTGTTTGATGCCATTACGAATGGTGAAACAGCGGCAACCGGAATCAGTTCACGGGTACTTTTCCCATTCTTGATTTGCTTTTCTACAATTTCTTCTTTCAGTTTCTGTTCTTCGAGTAAAGCGATCCTTTGTTTTACCTCAAAGCCCTCAATATTATTTTCATTCTTGTTTTCGTT
>CAISPD010000202.1 GCA_903887275.1 uncultured Mucilaginibacter sp. | reverse complement strand
GGCAATCGCAAGGAGGCAGGTTAGTATGCGGGTTATTAACCAGATTTTCAAATTCAAGCGGGTCTAAAGGGATAACTTGCGATTGCCACTTCATTTCGTTCCTAGCAATGGCAATTTTTTAAGCCACTATTTCATTCATCGCAAAAAAACAGCCCCCCCACCCTAATTCACTTACCCCTAGACAACACCGCCGAATCCACCGGAAATTTTATGCTGCCGATAGCTAAAGGTTTAGCAGTTCGCAGTTGCTGCAAAGCCAAAAAGGTATGCTGCCAGTCTATCTTATCTCTTTTATTCAGGTTTGATTTGGTGGTTGTGTCAGGGGCGTTGTAAAAATTGAGGATCTTATTTTTTAAGGGAACAGTTAAATAAGCAAAGCTATCTGTCTGTAATTTGATCACCAGGTTGCTGTAGGTTTGGTCCGCCAAACCATATTCACCTGGGATAGTAGGCTTACCTGTATCCAGGTTAATATTATCCAGGTTTATCATATCATGCTGTTGCAGTTGGTGCAGTAAATTATCATATTGAACTGTTGTAGCGTTAAATCCTTTAACAAAAAGCAGTTCAGCATTGGGTCCGGGATCTTTGAACTTCAACGACCTTAACGGTCCGATCTTAGGTGCGATCTCTATCAAAAATGCAAAAAACCATTCGTCGAATTTCGGCTTCTCACGCTTTTTGCCAAATTCTCTGTAATAGTCTTTCCGACTGAATTTTATGCGGAAATCTTTACGTTTTGCTTGCGGATTAATCTTCAGAATATCATTTTTCTTAATGATCCAGGCGGTGCGTGCCAATGCAGGCAGCATGTTTTTTACCGACCAGCGAAATGTTGCAATAGTTAAAGTCAAATCCGAAAACACCTTGTTGATGTCAGCGCCGTAAGTAATCAGAAAAGCCCTTTCCAAAACTCCCCTGGAAACGTTGAAGCCTATAAAATTATGGTAAGACTGGGGCAGGTAATTACCTCTTGCAATCTCTAATACATCGAATGCAAACTCCATCCTTTTGTGCGAAATGTTATCCTGATCGTAAGTAACAACATTGCCGAATTTAGTTTTGTCGTCCGGGTAGAGTAAAGGTACGGCCACGTTGGTTGCAATTGAATGTCCGTAGCAATCGGTTAAATAATGCGCCAGTGCACCGATAGCAAATGCATATTCATTGAGATCCTTAGCCTGGTGGATGAGGTTTTCGACAAAATCGCCGCTTCGTACATAATGAAGCAAATTGGTGAAATAGGGATTGCCAAAAGGGAAATAACCCATGTCGGCAATGAGTGCTCCGCCATAAGCGTAGGATCGGGCAGTTTCCAGCCCGGCTTCACTGGAACTCGGAAATTTTTGTTTGAGCAAAGGTAAAATTGCAGTTTGCCATGAAGCATCGATCACGGCTTCGTGTGCCAAAACCGAGTAAGCGCTTGAATTCCGTGGCGTACATAAAAAAAATAGAAGCAAAGCAATTGCCAGGCGGGCGCACGGTAAAGTTTTCATGAAAGCCTATTTAGGTCTTTCATATAATAAGTGTTTTTACAGCCAAATTGTTTGATAATATACCTAAAAATAAAGCAAAACCCGGGAAAGTGGGACCCTGTGGCAGACCTTGCGATCGCCTCCGTTAGCAATCTTCGCTTGCCTATTGTTTCCCTAAATGCAATGAAGAAACATCAATAAGATATAAACTCAAAGCGCGGCTTCCTTTGGTTGCACCCCGGCTGGATGAAAATGCAACCAGTTTACCATCCGGCGAAATACTTGGAAATCCGTCAAATCCATCGAAGAAGGTTAATCGCTGCTCTTCTTTTGTTTTTAAATTCAGCACCACGATCTCGTAATTTCTTTTCGGAAATACTTTTACATACAGGATATGGATACCATCCGGCGCAGGGTAGGGTGCCCAATGTGTACCCTCGTCAAAAGTAAGCTGTGTAAGTTCCGAGCCATCTTCTTTCAGTGTAAATAACTGCATCGAACGGCTTGGCAGATTTTCTTCCGATTTTTTCCAGGCGCGGGTGATGATGGTTTTGTTATCCGGAAAATATAAAGCTCCGCCTTCCTGCCAATCAGGTGTGAAAGTAATTTGCTTTTGATTTTTACCATCAGGATCCATGGTCCACAAGTCCATTTGCCCATTGATCTGCCGGCCGAACAATATCTTATGTCCATCGGGGGCAAAGGTCACTTCGGCGTCGTAGTTTTTGTTGTTGGTTAAACGTACCACATGGTTACCATCCAGATCGGATGCATAAATTTCGGCACCCTGAGGGTAGTTTTGCGAATCGGAATAATTGCCCGGTAGCAGATCGAGGTTATCTTTGGTGGTGGTCCAAACCAAATGCTTTCCATCCGGGTTAAAAAACGAACAGGCATCATTACCGGGTGCACTGTTTATTCTCCGTCTGTTAGTGCCATCAATATTAATGGTGTAGACTTTATAAGTCGAATCGCCTTCTTCCTTGCCGTTATAAATTAAGGTCTTTCCATCAGGCGAGAAATATGGCTCAACACCCCGCGTAACATTAGGCACTTTCCATATTTTAAATTGTTCCTGCAATGGCGTGTCGGTTTTAGTTTGAACCGTAGTTTGCGCGTTTGATTGCTGTATGGTTAATGCGAAGATCAGCAGACAGCCTACCCAATTAAAATGTCTCATGCTTAAAAAATTGATACCGGTTACGCATTTTTATGGCAATACTCAGCCGGTGATTGATTTTGATTTATTTGATATGAATCAAATTTAATAATAGTCTAGTTGATTTATAGACTTTATTTAAAGAAAATTTGAATTGTAGCGCAATTCCGTTACGGCACAACGTTGGGATAAATCCGGTACAGGTAATAACATAAAGTGCCCCGGTGTCGAACAAATCACGACATGCTTTTGATATTCCTGTCTACAAACGCAGCTTCCTGGCATCCGTATTCATGTGTATAAAAAGTATGCTATATGAGCCAGTTAATTAAATGCCCGTCAAATAAAGCAGCTGCCAGATTTCGTATGGCTACGCTCCTGAACCTTATCATTTTTGCTTTATTATTTTCGTTTATTGGATGCACCAAGGATAGTCTTGCAACCCGGGTTTTACAACCGGGGACCAAATGCAATATTTATTCAGGTGTATTTGCTACCGGCGATATGCAACCTGCTCAACCGGTCGTTGTAGTAAGTATCTACAGAACTGCCAGTTCGGGATTGATCTATTACAACGTTAACGATGTAAATGGCATTACCTGGCAGATACCTGATAACGATCTGCAGGTAATACAATAAACAGCGTTGAATTACACCAACTGTTAAATAATGTTAAAATACTTGTTTTAACATCTATTGCCTGCTTTTTCATCCAAACTTCAGAATACACGCGTAATATTGTCGTTACTGATGCGAGTTGAAAAAGTAAAAAGATCAAACGTGAGCGATACTACAAGCCCTGCCCTGGTAAAACGGGTTTGCAAACTGATGGGCAACCGGTTTGAGCTAAGCGTGGTTTCGGCCGATGAGGCCTGGGCAAACGCACGTATCGATGAAGGCATCGCCGAAATTCAGCGCATTGAAAAATTACTGACTACTTTTAGTGAGGACAGCGAGACCAACCGGATCAATCAGAATGCCGGGATAGCACCGGTGGCCGTTAGCCGCGAGACTTTTGACCTCATTGCACGTTCGCTGCGTATATCTGAGATCACACAAGGGGCTTTTGATATTACTTATGGGTCGATAGACAAAAAGCTTTGGAATTTTGATCGAACAATGACTTCTCTGCCAGATGCAGAAACGGCCATGCAAATGGTAAGACTGATCAATTACCGAAACGTGATCCTTGATAACGAACAGCAAACGGTTTTCCTGAAGGAAGCCGGAATGCGTATCGGGTTCGGGGGTATTGGCAAGGGATATGCGGCCGAGAAGGCAAAACTGATCATGAAACAACAAGGTGTTGTGCATGGTGTTGTCAATGCTTCGGGCGACTTAACTACCTGGGGCCTGCAACCCAATGGGCAGCCCTGGACCGTAGGCATAGCCAACCCTGACGCAACCGGGCAGATATTCTCTTACATGTCTATCTCCGACCTGGCCGTGGCTACCTCTGGCAATTATGAAAAGTTTGTGATTATCGGCGGTAAAAAATATTCTCATACCATCGATCCACGTACAGGCTTACCGGTTACAGGTATCAAAAGCGTAACCATTATTACCACCAACGCCGAAATTGCAGATGCAATGGCAACGCCGGTGACGATAATGGGGATACGTACCGGATTAGACATGATCAACCAGATCAAAGACATAGAGGCAATAATTGTCGACGATCATGATCGCATTTATACTTCAAAAAATATCAATATCAGGCAATAACAAAACTTGGGATGAACAATAAGCATTTAAAAATAATGGGCGCAATACTGATGCTGATCAGTCTTTCGTCCTGTGTGCATCTGAAAGAATATCAGAAAAACCGGATAAACGATTCGGAAATGGCATTATCGAACCGTAAGGTCGAGAAAAATGAAATGAATTTTCAATCGTATCGCGAAGCTGCTTCGGGTGCAAATGCTGGTAAAACGGGTGGTGGTTGCGGATGTAATTAAGTATCCGTTTAGGGATTTCTAACAATATGAAAAAAGTTTTTTTATCAATAGTCGGGTTTTCGTTATTGTGCCGTTTAAACGTACAGGCGCAAAATAGCGTTGACACGGCAACTCACCGGGTTGTCAATACAACCTACACCCCGGTTGATAACAGCAATTATACGTCAAAGGCTCTGCATATCGATGAGATCAACCTTGTCTCCAGTTATTATAATCAAAACGGCAATCACTCGCCTGTTACAGGTGGTGTCGGTACTGAAAAAGTAACTGATATTTCAAACGGTATCGATCTTAAGCTGGTGTGGGGTGACCCTAATTACAAAAAAAATACCCTGTCTATCGGATTGGGATATGATCATCATACTTCGGCATCGGCTGCCTACGTAAGTAAAACAGGTGCTTCAAGGCAAGGAGGCGACAGGCTATACCCATCGCTGGATTGGACGGTTGAAAACGTTCAAAAGGGCAGCAGCTTCGGTATAGGTGCCTATTATTCGGCCGAGTACAATTATCACTCCGTTGGTGCCGACCTGCATTTTTCGCAAAAAACGGCCGATAAAAGTGGCGAGTTCAGTGCCAAATTTCAGGCTTATCTTGACCAGGTGACGTTAATTTACCCCTCGGAGTTTATACCAAAATCAACCACGACCAATAACGGAGGCACAACGGTGATTACTACAGCCAGCGGCTTAACTTATGGCGACGATTCTCATAGCCACCGCAATATCCCCAGCAGTCCGCGCAATACCTACAGCGCATCGTTTGGTTATTCGCAAATAATCAATTCCAGGTTTCAGGTAATGTTTATGGTTGATGCGGTAGCGCAAAATGGGTACCTGGGTTTGCCTTTTCACCGGGTTTATTATAGCACAGGGAGGGACACCATCGAAAAGCTTCCTTCCAACCGATTCAAACTACCCCTTGGGTTTAGGGCCAATTATTTTATAGGCGATAATGTGATCATTCGCAGCTACTACCGCTATTATGTAGATAGTTGGGGGATCAGGTCAAATACTGCAAGTATTGAAATTCCGGTAAAGCTTACACCATTTTTCTCTATTTCGCCGTTTTACAGGTATTATGATCAAACGGCGTCAAAATACTTTGCACCTTATGAGGGGCATAGCGTTAACGACCAGTACTATACCAGCAATTACGAATACGCCAAATTTCAGAGCAATTTTATTGGTGTTGGCTTTAGGTTAGCACCACCAAAAGGTGTTTTTGGCTGGCAAAACCTGCACGATCTGGAATTGCGCTATGGTCATTATACCCAAACCACAGACCTGGTATCCAGCGTTGTTTCGCTGAGCCTGGGTTTTAAATAGGCATTTTTTGAATACCATACTTTAAATAAATTACCATTATGAAAATTATAGCTATCTATTTGATGCTGCTGCTGATGCCAAAAACGGAATGGTCGGGCGATTTTGATTCCGCCAAAGCTCAGGCAACCAAAGAACATAAACTGATACTGATCAATTTTTCAGGCTCCGACTGGTGTGGCCCATGTATACGCCTGCGTTCAGAGATCCTGGAGTCGGCTAAATTTGAAAACTATGCAGCAGATCACCTGGTACTGGTACGTGCTGATTTTCCGCGTCAAAAGAAAAATCAGTTACCAAAAGATCAGGTTAAAAGAAATGAAGCACTTGCCGATAAATATAACGCTGAGGGTAAATTCCCTTTTACCTTACTGGTTGATGAAACTGGCAGAGTATTAAAAACCTGGGATGGTTTTCCGAATGAAACCCCCGACCAGTTTGTTTGGGATATCAGTAATATGATAGACTCTAAGTAGATTTGTTTAAGAAAGAGGTAATTTACACGATATCAATTAAACCTTTTTCTAAAACAACTATCTTAAGAGGATATGAAAAAAATTTCCCTTGCTATAATTGCCTTATCTGGCTATACCCTGAGCATGGCACAAAACCCGGTGGTGGATAATCATCCTTCATCGCAGCTGTATGCTATCGACTACCAAACCGGACAGGAAATACAGGTTGGTGGCGATCAGGCGATCTTGTTCAAAGACGCACTGATTGATCTGGTTTCGGCAACACCGCAGTCAAGGGAAACTTTAAGGGAAACACCTGGGCGTAAGATCGCTGTAATAAAACAGATCGATCCACGCAAAAATATCAACGGGTACCAGCTTACCTGGCAGCGTATAAGATTCGACAGAACAGAGCCTTTAAGTACATTTTATTATAATATCGACGAGAATAGCCTGTATTTCTTTGATCCGACCAGAAACGACTGGCGCATCATTCCAATAGAAGGAAACAATATCAATAACCTTAATAACTGTCATAATTATGGCAATTTTAACACCAGGCCGGTTGCTGCCGTGCCCGACCTTTCGTTAAATGGCGGTCAGCAATCTTACCCTGACCTTGCTTCAGGTAATAATGGGCAGGATGATGCAACTGCCGAAATGCAGGCCGGACTCGATTCTTTATCGGATGAAGATCTGCAGGCCAGCGTTGCACCGCCTCCCTTGCCCCAATACGAACAACCGGCTTGTCCATCTGACGGCTATTTATGGCAGCCCGGTTACTGGACATGGAACATAGCTCAACGAGACTATTTTTGGGTGCCCGGTGTATGGGTAGCGCCACCTCGTTACGGACTGCTTTGGACACCAGGTTACTGGGCCTTTACGGGTGGTTTTTATCGTTTCCACCATGGTTACTGGGGACCGACAGTTGGTTTTTATGGAGGTATAAACTATGGTTACGGCTATATAGGTGTTGGTTTTGTGGGTGGCGGCTGGCATGGTAATGTATTCCGCTATAATACGGCTGTCGTACGCGTAAATACTACAGTGATCCACAATACATATATTGATAATACGGTCATCAGAAATACCACCGTAATAAACAGAACAAGCTTTAATGGCGGCAACGGTGGTGTTATAGCCCGGCCAACTGCTGTAGAAGTTTCAGCTTCCCGCCAACCGCACTTTGCGCCTACCCCACTTCAGATTGCACACCGTCAGGCTGCAATTTCTGATAGAAGCCAGGCAGCTACTGTCAATGCCGGACGCCCCGCTATTGTGTCGGTCCCACATATTACGGCTACACCTGTTGTTAGCAACAATCGCAATTTTAATGTTCAGCCGGGTAATAACCGCAATTTCAATGCACAGCCGAATAACACTCCTAATGTTCAGCCGGGTAATAACCGCAATTTCAATGCACAGCCGAATAACACTCCTAATGTTCAGCCGGGTAATAACCGTAGCTCTAATCCACAGCCGAATAATATCCCTAACGTGCAGCCAAATAATAACCGTAGTGCTAACGCCCAGCCAAATAATATCCCTAACGTGCAGCCAAATAATAACCGTAGTGCTAACGCCCAGCCAAATAATGGCCGCCCGGATATTATAAAGCCGGCAAATGGTGGCAATTTGCAAAATACGCCGGGAGGCAGGGTAGCTCAACCTGTTCGCGCATCCAGGCAACAACCCAAACAGCAGGGTAATAACCGGAAAGAAAAAGACCGTTAATGATATTTTTGATCTGCCGAAAATGAGTTTTCCGCCTAATAACGGGAGACTCTTTTTTTTGGATATCTAATTGTAAATTAGATTAAAATTTAGCTATGACCCTTGCAGAGATCATGTCCTTTTTGGAGGCCAATGGGAGCGAAAGTATCAAAAAGGTACTCATAAAGCACGGCATCAAAGAACCGTTTTTTGGGGTAAAGATTGAATACCTTAAAGAGGTACAGAAAAAAGTTAAAACCGACTATCAGCTGGCAAAAGAGCTTTATGCAACAGGCAATGCAGACGCTATGTATTTAGCAGGCTTAATTGCCGATGACGCTAAAATGTCTGTTGACGATCTGCAGTTATGGGCCAGGCAGGCGGTGTCCAATAATATCAGCGAATACACTGTTCCCTGGGTTGCTACCGGAAGTAGGTATGGTTACCAACTGGCGCTGGAATGGATAGATTCGGCCGAGGAGCAGATTGCAGTTATAGGCTGGGCAACCTTGCTCAACCTGGTATCGCAAAAGCCGGATAACGAACTTGATCTGCCTGAACTTAGAACACTTTTAGCCAGGGTTGTAAATACGATCCATACTTCTCCTAACCGGGTTCGAAGTTTAATGAATAACTTTTTAATTTCTCTGGGTACCTATGTGTCGGAATTGACAGATGAGGTGATAGCTGCTGCAAAAATTATTGGCGATGTTATGGTTGACAAAGGTGATACAGCCTGCAAAGTGCCGCGGGCCGAAGACTATATCCTGAAAGCGAAAGCCAAGGGCAACTTAGGGAAAAAGAAAAAAATGGTAAAGTGCTGAGCGAATCACAGGCTGAAACAAGAGGATTTGTAGTTAGATAGTATTCGAAATGGAAAAACAAGAATCATTCAAATTTACCGGTAAAGATGCGGAGTACTACGAGGATCTACTTGGTCCGATTTTATTTGAGCCCTATGGTCGTTACCTTGCTTCCAGAATCGATATAGATAGCTTAGCTGATGTTCTTGAGATCGCGGCCGGAACAGGGCGGGTAACAAGGCATATCCGCAGGGTGCTTCCTTCAACAATAAAACTTACCGCAACAGATATCAGCAACGATATGCTTTCAATTGCCATTCGGGAGCTGAAAGACGAGGCGATCAGTTTTAAAATAGAAGATGCGCAAAATCTTTCCTTCGATGACAATTCGTTTGACCTGGTGATTTGCCAGTTTGGCATGATGTTTTTACCCGACCGGAACAAGGGCTTTCAGGAGATTTTTCGGGTGCTGAGGCCCGGCGGAAAATTTATGTGCTTTACCTGGGACGACACTTTGAACATGCCGCTATTTAAAACGATAATCAATGATTTAATAGTTCCAACTTTTAACGAGGAAGACAAAAGCCGCTTTTTTGTCCCATTTTCCATGCATGAGCCAGCCGTACTTGAAAAACATCTGGCAGGTTCAGGGTTTAAACACATAACCGTTGAAAACGTAAAGCTTGATTCTACAACGCCAAAAGTAGAAAATGTAGTAAACGCCTTATTCAGAAAACATATGTTAGGAAAGGAAGTTGCAGCCAGAAACCCCGATCTGTTTGAACCTCTGGCAAGCCGGATCGAACATGCAATTATTCAGAAGCTGGGCAATTCAGCGCTTCAGATTTCGCTTTCGGCCTTTCTTTCTATTGGGGTCAAATAAGCTATTTTCCCCCTTTTACAGGAACTTTACAAACCTTTTTTACGTAAAATGGTTAGCCTTGCGTGATTAAAAAAATCGCCCGGTCAAACAACCTTCGCTGATGAAACGTATTGCTGAAAAATATTATCGTTTAAAAGAGGAGGATAAACTGCTGAATCCCCTTATCGACGTTAAAGATGTGAGCAAAAGAACCTACCAGCTGGGCTTACTGGCTTTGATTGCCGGGGTTGCGCTTTCGGTGTATAGTTCGTATCTGGGCCTTTATGCTTCTTCCATTGTAACGGCCTCCTTTTGTTTTTCGATACTGATGGTGATGTTGCTCAAATACAATGGGCATATCGGCAACCTTACAATTTTTATTATTTCCATTGCATGCAGCTGGTTGATCGCAACTACCTTCGTAGAGGGGCTGCAAACCGAGATATATCTTTACTTTTTCCCCATATTAATTGGCGTCCCAATCATCGTCGACCTGAAGAGAACACAGTATTTTGAGTCGGTGATCTATATTTCTGTCATCGTTTTTTCATTCATTATCTGTGTGGTTGTTGGTCGTAATATCCACCCTTTTGAAGATATTTCGGTACAGCAATTACGGCATATTTCCTTTATTAACCGCATAACGGCCATTGCATCCACCATTGGCTTTGCGGTAGCTTATTTGTTTTTTGAGAAGAAATATATCAATGAACTGGTAGAGCAAAGTAATAAGGTAATTGAAGCACGTACCCGTTTCCTTGCTACCATGGGGCACGAGTTGCGTACACCACTTAATGGTATTATAGGGGTAGTTAATTTGCTTAAAACTGAAAAAGACCCGGCTGTACAGGAAGAGTACTTCAGGATATTGAAATATTGTGCTGATCACATGCTGCATCAGGTAAATAATATCCTTGATTTTAATAAAATAGAAGCCGATAAACTCGAGATACACCCGGTAGAACTAAACCTCCGCCAATTACTTTTTAATGTAGGAACGCCATTTACTGCTCTTTTTCATGAGAAAGGGGTATCTACCAAAATTAGGGTAGGTAACGAATTGGATTGTACCGTAATGGCCGACGACCTGCGCCTAATTCAAGTCTTTAATAATTTGCTTTCAAATGCACTCAAATTCACAGAAAGCGGGTATGTAAAGCTTTCGGCACTATGTAAAAGCAAAACGGATGAATTCCTTACCGTTGGTTTTATTGTAGAAGATACCGGAATGGGAATTGATAAAGCCGACCAGCAAAGGATTTTTGAAAGCTTTGGACAGATCTACAGCGAAGATACCAGGAACGCCGGCGGTACTGGTTTAGGCCTAACTATTAGTGCCCGTTTACTGAAGCTGATGGATAGCGAATTGAAACTTGAGAGTGAAACGGGCAAAGGCAGTAAATTTAGCTTTGATGTTACATTTCCATTGGTAGCAGGTAACACGCTTTCAGCCAAAAATAACGCGCAGGTAGCTGATGACCTTAACGGCGTAAGGGTATTGCTGGTTGAAGACAATAAGTTGAATACCATGGTGGCTCAAAAAATATTAAAGGGCTTCAAGGCAGAAGTGCTTACCGCCGAAAATGGCCGCCTGGCAATTGACGTGCTGCAACAGGATGCCGCCTTTGATGTTATTCTGATGGATCTGGAAATGCCGGTTTTGAGTGGTTATGAAGCCATATTTGAAGTTAAGAAAAACTGGCCAGCTATACCTGTAATTGCATTTACCGCATCTCTCGTTGATGAGCAAATGTTAACTGACCTGCTGGCCAGCGGCTTTGTTGATTGCATGCTTAAGCCATTTCAACCCCAAAAATTGTTAGCAGATATTCAGCGCCAACTGGCACGACTGATAGCAACTTCTGTTTAGCGCTTTAACTTTTCCAAAAATGGCTCCGACAATAAATAAAGCAGGAAATTGTCTGGGTCGGCTATGATATTATCGTGTTCATGCAGGCTATGAATAAATACCAGACGGTTGTTTTTGATTAATTGCGGCGTCACAGCACTTTCTTCCGAAAAAACATAGGCTTGCTTTCCCGTATCGAGCAATTTCATCATACGGCGGGTTTCATCATCGGTGCCGCCATGGTCCGTATATATATCAATAAACCGGTGTTTTTGCTCGGCCCCTATCCAGGTCAGGTAATTTTCAGTTTCGGAATATAATGCGTCAAACAGAACAACTTCATCAACCGGTAAACCTCCGTTTTTAAGAATACGTGCCATTACCCGGTATGCTCCGCTATGGCCAGCCAGCAGAATATGACCGGATTTGCTTTTTTCCGGCACTAACTGTTTTGATTGTAAACCCGCCAGCACATCGGCTACGAGGGCCTTAAACTCTCCTGTATTTTCCAGCTTGCCACCATAGCTATCAGGCGAATCTTTAGCAGTTTCGGCCAAAACTAAAACCGCATTGAGCTTTGCGGCAAGAAATTGCCGGGTCAGTTGGTATTTTACTGCTGCGCTGTCAATGTGGTTGCGCCAGCCATGGAACCAGAACACCAGGTCGACCGACTTTTTTGCATCAAAGCCTTTCGGCACAATGATCATTACCGAATTATCGCTGTAATGTTGTGCGGCATCATACAATACGTTTTCATAAAGATGTCCTTTATCGCGCGCGGTATCGGGGAAGGAGGTATGCCCTGAGCGGATATGAAAAATGGTGGCCCCGGAAATTTGCTGAGCAAAAAGCTGAACCGGCAGTATTATGGCTATAAGTATAAATCCAGTTTTTCTGATCATATGGGATATGCTTCTATAAAGTTAACAAAATTGCAAATAGTAGTATCGCTTTACCAGCCCGTGGGCATATCTTAAAAAATTAATTACTTTTAAGAACTGATAAAACTTTCGGCAATGAAAAACCTAAAGACTATTTTAGTGCTAACTATAGTTTTTTCCTTGTTAGCCTCAATTAAACCGCTTACAGTTATTACATCTACCGAAGAATATCCCGTTTACGAAGGGAAAGATCTGGGCGTAAGCTGGTCGCCCGAAAAGACGGTGTTTAAAATATGGGCGCCAACAGCTTCCGCAGTAAAACTTAGACTTTACGCAGCCGGCGATGGGGGCAAACCACTGCAAAGTTTTAACCTTGGCAAGGGTATAAAGGGCACCTGGGAGTTGACCGTAAAACAAGACCTGAAAAACCAATACTATACGTTTCAGACCTATATCAATGGTAAATGGCTGAAGGAGCGTCCGGATATTTATGCTAAAGCGGTTGGCGTAAACGGCAAACGCGGCATGGTAGTGGATCTGAGTTCAACCGACCCAAAGAAATGGGCACTGGATAAAAAGCCTCTGCAAAAAAACTTTACCGATATCATTATCTATGAATTGCATGTGCGCGATCTGTCGGCCAGTGCGAATTCAGGTATCGAACATAAGGGTAAGTTCCTTGGCCTGGCCGAAACCAAAACAAAATCTCCTGACGGGACAGCAACCGGCCTTGACCATATCAAGTCATTGGGCGTTACCCATATCCATTTGTTGCCCTCTTTTGATTTTAACTCTGTTGACGAAACCAAACCCGCAACCGATCAATATAACTGGGGCTATGATCCAATAAACTACAATGTACCTGAAGGAAGCTATGCAACCGATGCCTATGACGGCAATGTGCGCATAAGGGAATTTAAAAAAATGGTGCAAACCCTGCATGCGAATGGCCTTCGTGTTATTCTAGATGTGGTTTATAACCATACCAGCGATACCTCTGTCAGTTTCAATCAGTTTGTGCCCGGCTATTTTTATCGGCGTAATGCCAACGGCTCTTATTCCAATGGCACCGGATGCGGTAACGAAACAGCATCAGAAAAAGCAATGATGCGCAAATACATGGTCGAATCTGTAGTTTATTGGGCAAAAGAGTATCACCTGGATGGTTTTCGTTTCGACCTGATGGGTATACATGATATCGAAACCATGAATAACATCAGCGCGGCTTTGCATCAGCTGGACCCAAGCATATTTATTTATGGCGAGGGTTGGACAGCCGGTGATAGTCCGCTTCCTGAGGATAAACGTGCTATAAAAAAGAACACCTATAAACTTGATAAAATTGCCGCATTCAGTGATGATATCCGCGACGGTTTGCGCGGTGGCTGGAGTGATGCCAAATCAAAAGGCTTTGTTAGCGGCGCACCCGGAATGGCTGAAAGTGTAAAATTTGGCATTGTTGCTTCGGTACAGCATCCGCAGATTGACTATACACAGGTAAATTATGATAAGGCACCCTGGGCAGCCGAACCTTACCAGACCATCACCTATGTATCCTGCCATGATGATAATACACTTTGGGATCGCCTTAAACTTGCAAATCCGGAAGCATCAGATTCGCAATTGATCTGGATGGATAAACTGGCCAATACTATTGTTTTTACTTCCCAGGGGGTGGCATTTTTACATGCCGGCGAAGAAATGCTGCGGACCAAAAATGGTATTGCCAATTCGTTTAAGAGTCCGGATGCCATCAACCAGCTCGATTGGAGCAGAAAGGCAAAGTATAAAGAAGTGTTTAACTACTACAGATCATTGATCGCTTTGCGAAAACATCACCCGGCTTTCCGCATGCCTTCAGCGCAGATGATACGTGAACACCTGAAGTTTTTAGAGACCGGTGATAAAAATACCATTGCCTACCAGATAAGCGGCAATGCAAACGGAGATATATGGCGCAATATTTTACTGGTTTTTAACGGCAATACCGGTCCTGTAAACATGAACATACCCAAGGGTAAATGGCGCCTGGTGGCAGACGGCAATGAAATTAATGAAAAAAGTTTGAAGGCTGTAAATGGTGGCCAGTTGATCATACCGGGTACCAGCGCCTATATTTTTTATGAACTATAAGCCGGCACGCTTAAATTATAATTTCATCAACCCCAGCTTTTATTACCTTTGAAAGACATTACAGATCAGCAGGAAATAATGGATAACATTAATATCAAGGTGCTGGCCAAAAAATTGAATTTGTCCACATCAACTATCTCCAGGGCTTTTAGCGGGAGTACGGATATCAATAAGGATACCAGGGAACGAATTCTGGCTTTAGCTAAAGAACACAATTTTTTGCCCAATCATTATGCGAGTAACCTGCGCGATAAAAAAACCAAAACGCTGGCCGTAATTGTACCTGAAATTGCGAACGACTTTTTTGCCCAGGCCATCAATGGCATTGAAGAGGTGGCCCGGAAAAAAGGCTTTTACATATTGCTCTACCGTACTGACGATATTTTCGAAAAAGAAGTATCCTTTGTAAACTACCTCAATAATGGTAAGGCCGATGGTATCATCATGTCGGTATCAGGGGAGGCCAACGATCACCATTACTTAAAGGCGCTTTCAAAAAAGCACGTTCCTGTTGTGTTTTTCGACCGTGTTTACGAGGATATTGATGTATCAAAAGTAACCACTAACGACTATGACAGTAGCTTTGAAGCAACCGAGCATTTGTTGCAAACCGGCTGTAAAAGGATCGCCTATCTGGTAGTTAACAAGAGTATCTCCATTGGAAAAGTGCGTATGCAGGGCTACCTTGATGCCCTCGAAAAACATGGTGTTCCTTTTAATGATGAACTGATCATTGATTGCAGCCAGGACGAGAAAATCAATTATTCTATCATTAAAAGTGTACTCGAAGAGCTCAAGCCTGATGGCATATTCAGTTCGGTTGAACGTTTGGCTTTTGCTACCTATTATGTTTGCAACGATATGAAAATATCGATCCCTAAAGATCTGAAAGTAGTGAGCTTTTCCAGCCTTCAAATAGCGCCATTGCTTTGCCCGGCATTATCAACCATTACGCAACCTGCGTATGAGATGGGTATCAAGGCTGCAACATTACTTTTTGACGAATTGGAAAAGAAAGATCAGTATTTCCCTAAAAAGACCCACGTAATGCGGTCGAAATTGCTGGTACGAAAATCGTCTCAGCCCGAGTAGTAAAAGGTAAACTTTGTAAAACTTAATTCAGATTGGTGTTTAAATAAAGGGTCTTATTGGAGCCCTTTGTCATGCAACTCTTTATCGCGCTGTTTTTCAAGTTTTTTGAGCGCCCGTTTTTCCTGACGGATCTCTTTTTTGGTTTTACCGACCGTATCTACTACCAGTTCCTCTTTTTTAGTTGTGTCTTTTTTAGTGAAAAGTCGCTGAATCAAACCGGGTTTCTTTTCGGGTTCTGTTAGCTTTTTTGGGATTATAGGCGTAAAGTCGTCATCGTCATCGCCAATATTTTGGTGGATCAAACTGTCGGCAACCGAACCGGCAATGGGAGCTATCTCCTGCCTTAAGCTTTCTTTAAGCCTTACATCGCTGTATCCATAGCCAGTGCTATCAGCTTCTGTCCAGCCCCTGCCTGCCATCATATTGCCTATCAGGTTATAATAGTTTTGCAAACTTGGCCTTAATGATCCATCGGGTTGAAATGCATATAAGCCTGTTTTTGGGTGCGGCAATATACTGGCAAGGAAAATACCTTCACCCAGGTTTAATTCTGATGGTGTTTTGCCGAAATAATAGCGCGATGCCTCGCCAATACCATAAACGTTATTGCCCCACTCTACAATGTTAAAATATACCTCAAGCATTCTGTCCTTGGTCATGATCTTGTTGTTCTCGATCAGCCAAACGATCAGGATCTCCTCTATTTTTCGTGTCAGGGTTTTTTCCCTGCTCAGGAAGGTATTTTTGATGAGCTGCATTGAAATGGTGCTGCCGCCCCGTTTAAATTTCTTTTGCTTAAAATCCGTTGCTATCGATTTCCTGATCGATTCCAGCACAAAACCGCGATTCGTATAAAACGAAGGGTCTTCAGAGGTCATACAGGCATAACGCAGGTTGGGTGATATATCATTCAGCGGGGTAAAATACGGGTTCTCGGGCCCTATGATCCGCGAAGGCATGGGTTTCCCCTTTTCATAAGGCGTATAAACAAAAACGTCATTTAGCTTACCCAGATTGGTTTTACCAGATTTGATGATCTGAAAATTGTCTTTATCTAACGCCGACTCAAATTGCAGCTGGTCGGGATTGCTGCTATCCAGGAATAAATGCAAATGGTATTTAAGTTTTCCGCTCACTTTGATGCCGGTAAGTGAATCAAAAAGTCCGTCTGGTGCTGCATCAAATACATCCTGGGCATTGAACCAGTCTGTATTGATCTTCGCAGTATATATTTTAACCGGGTTCAGTTCATATTTAAAGTATGGCGATATGACGATCTTTTTGAGATGTATCTGCGAGGAGCTATCCAATGAAATATAGTTTTTACCTACGAAAACATTAGCGTCAATGGCACCGTTTGGTATCACAATATCATTTGCTGATAATGCCGGATGGTTCAGCATCAGATTACGAACAGACCAGGAGCCATAGATCCTGGTGATCCCACCGCTGTTTTCTACTTTTTGCAGCTGGGTAGTTACGGTATCGAAATTTAATCGCAGGTGAAACCGCTTCTCAATAAAAGGGAGTTCAACTTTTTTGCCTTCGGCATACAGACTTAATGCAAATTCTTTATCCGATGGTAACATTTTACCGCCAAAATGCCAGGTTGCTTCGCCATTATCTACTTTAATTGTAGAACTTAAGCGGCCATTGCTGATTCGGGCAGTTTGCGTTAACAGCCGGGTACTTGCACTGTCATCTGCAAAACTTACCAGAAAATTACTAACCTCCAGGTCATCAGGTATTTTATATAATACCTGGTTCATCAGGTTGTATGCAACGTCAGACAGATCAGCTTTTGAAGTGGTTTGGGTACTGTCTTTCTTTTTTCTAAAAATAAAATCGAAATTCTTTACCCCCTTAATACTGCTCAAATTGAGGTGGGCATTTTCAAGTAGAACTTTGCCAAGTTTTATATTGCCAAAAATAAGCGGCAAAAGTTTAACACCTATTTCAAATTTTTGAATGCGAAGAAGACTGTCGCGTTGTTCGGGGACGATTGTAATAGCGGAAAACGAAACCGTAGAAAGTCCGGTAAAATGCGCTGAACCGATTTTTACATCTAAATGGTAATCTTTTTTTGCTTTTGCAACCGCCTTACCGATCTCGAGTTGTAATAAAGCCTCACGTTTGGCATAGGCAATATAAGCCCCTATCATCAATAGCAACACAAATACGATAGCAACGATACCGGTTACCCGGAGGTATTTAGGCAGGGGGCGCTTCATCAGGCAATTTTGTCCAAAACTAAACTAAATCTTATCCGATACAAACGCCATGTGATGTAAAATGTTTACCGGAATACAAATTGTTGGCCTAATTCAATTTATCATTTGCGTGACACTGTTATAAATCTGCTTTTAGTATTTTTGTAAAGCTATGACCATAACCCGCGAACAAGTACTACAAGCCTTAAGCAATGTAGAGGAACCTGATCTGAAAAAAGACCTGGTGACCCTGAATATGATACAGGATATCAGCATTGAAGGCAATAAGCTGAGCTTTTCGGTTATTTTGACCACGCCTGCCTGCCCCCTTAAAGCGATGATCGAGAACGCCTGCCGAAACGCTATCGCCTATTTCATCAGTAAAGAGATTGAAGTGAGCATTAATATGACTTCGCACGTTACCACCCAAAAGAATACCGGTGTTCCGGGCGTTAAAAATATTATCGCCGTTGCTTCGGGTAAGGGTGGAGTAGGTAAATCAACCGTTGCAGCTAACCTTGCCATTGGCTTATCATTAACCGGTGCCAAAGTAGGTTTGATAGATGCCGATATCTATGGTCCGTCGGTGCCTATAATGTTCGGATTGGAAGGAGCAAAACCTAAAGCAACCGAGATCGACGGTAAAACCCGGATAGCTCCGATAGAAAAATATGGTATCAAATTACTGTCTATCGGCTTTTTTACCGATCCTGATCAGCCGGTGCCATGGCGCGGACCGATGGTATCAACTGCAGTAAAACAGTTGTTTAATGATGCCGACTGGGGCGAGCTGGATTATCTGGTAGTTGATCTGCCACCGGGTACGGGTGATATACATATTACCGTTACACAGTCTTTCCCGGTTACCGGTGCAGTAATTGTTACTACGCCGCAAAACGTTGCGTTAGCTGATGCAAAAAAAGGTATAGGTATGTTCATGATGGCGGCCATCAACGTTCCTTTGCTGGGTATTATTGAGAATATGAGCTATTTTACACCGACCGAATTGCCGGATAACCGATATTATATATTTGGTCAGGGTGGCGGGCAAAAACTGGCTGCGCAGCTTGATGTACCATTTTTAGGCGAAGTACCACTGGTTAAAAGTATTAGCGATTCAGGTGATGTCGGGATGCCGGTGATCCTGCAGAATGGCAACCCCATGAGCAAAGCTTTTGCCGATTTGGCCAAGCGTGTTGCACAGCAGGTTGCTATATGCAATGCCCGGGCCAATAGTAACACTTTAGTAAATAATTAGTAATTTTACTTCATAAATAATTATAAATGAGTTTGATAGACGAGGTAGAAGCAGCTTTGGACACTATTCGTCCATATCTGGAGACCGACGGCGGAAATGTTTCAGTAGAGGAAATAACGCCAGAAGGTGTTGTGAAATTGAAATTACTCGGCGCTTGTGGCTCCTGCCCAATGAGTATCATGACTTTGAAAGCCGGTATTGAAGAAGCTATAAAAAAAGCCGTTCCGGAGGTTACAGGCGTAGAAGCCGTCAATCTTACCAGTATGGACGATCCGAATGCGGTTCTTCCTGAACCTATGCGTTAATGTTAAGTATTGTTAAATTCTGATCAGGTTTGAACCGATAAGTTATTTTTGTTTATTATTTTCGGAACTATTTTATCATAAACAAGTATAAATTAAGCAGAAAAGCCTTTATATCGTGAAGTATCTTGTTGGCATATTTTTTCTCTTTTTTGTTGCTGGCGCCTTTGCCCAACAAAAGGAAAAGCCATTGGTGCAGTTCAGCGGTATCATTTATAATGCCGATAGTACCAAAGTAATTGTTCCTTACGTAACCATCACCAATACAACCGCACATAACCAGGTTTTTATTTCAAACTATAATGGTTATTTTTCATTTGTAGTACATGAGCAGGATACGCTGGCATTTACCAGTATCGGTTTCGCTCCTGTTAAAATAGTTATACCGGCTAACCTGCCAGGCAAAAGCTATACGATGCAGGTGCACATGAAACCACAGATCATCAACCTGCCTACCTTCCGCGTGTTTCCCTGGGCAACTACTGACGAATTTAAAAGAGAGTTCCTGACAATGAAACTGGCTGATGACGATCTGGAAATAGCAAGAAAAAATATCGAACGAATAACCAACCCCGGTTTAGCCAGTTCGGTGTCTCGCGATGGTCCCGAGATACAATCAGCCTGGGCACAAAATGCACATTACGATATCGTAAACTCGCATTCTACGGTAAATCCATTGCTTAATCCTATTGCATGGGGAACATTGATCAACCAGATCGCTGCCGGTGATAAGAGCCGGGCAGATGGTAACTAAGGCAATGCTAAGCAGCTGTTATCGCCCTTTTTTCTGAGCCGGAAATTTCATCTTGTAATCAACGTCGACAATACCTTTTGATATATCGTTCAGTTTCTTTTCTATCAGACGTTTGCGGAGAAGGCTTAATTTATCGGTAAACAATTTCCCTTCTATATGGTCATATTCGTGTTGGATGATACGCGCAGCCATGCCTTTATAGGTTTCCTCATGGTGCTTCCAGTGTTCATCGTAATAAGAAATTTTAACGGTTGATTTTCGGTATACATCTTCCCTTATATCTGGGATACTCAGGCAGCCTTCATTGAAAGCCCATTCTTCACCGCTTTCCTCCAGTATTTGTGCATTGATAAAAACCTTTTTAAAGTCTTTCAACGCTGGTTCGTCATCATCAAAAGGCGTTGCATCAATCACAAAAAGACGCATCGATAGCCCCACCTGAGGTGCCGCCAGACCTACACCACGGGCTGCGTACATGGTTTCGAACATGTCATCCACCAGGGCCTGGATGTGAGGATATTCAGCCGCTTCAATGGCTGTTGCTTTTTTTCGTAATACCGGGTCCCCGTATGCAATGATGGATAACTTCATTTTGCAAAAATAAGGCTTTATTGTTTAGGCTCAAAAACCAATGTAGTCAGTCTATCATCAAATATTTCGTTGCTTATTTCCAGCAGATCTTCGGCACTAACGGCTTCAATTTTAGCGAATACCTGCTCCAATGTGTCAACATGCCCGAAATCGAGCAGACTTTTCGCCATCGAAATGATAAGGCCTATCCTGTTTTCTTCAGCCAATGCTATCTGCCCGATAAATTTTTGCTTGGCCTGGTGCAATTGCAGCGTACCCAGCTTTTGCTCGCGCAGCTTCTTCAACTCGCGGTGAACCAGTTTATCAGCTTTAGCCGCTTTTTCAGGATCGGTACCAAAATAGATAGAGAATATACCCGTATCCGAAAAGGGTGCATAGTTGGATTCAATAGTATAGGCGATACCATATTTTTCGCGTATCTCCAGGTTCAGCCGGTTGCTCATGCCAACACCGCCCAGCAGGTTATTCAATAACAATAAGCCGGTTTTATGGTGATGACCTGCCGGGTAGGCCCGGTTACCAATGATACAATGCACCTGGCTGATCGGCCTTTCAACCCTGATTGTTTCACTGAAAAGTTCGGCCGGTTTTTGGCGGTGTTTCACCGCTGTATTCGTTGAAACATTTCCGAAGTATTTTTCGGCCAGCTTAACCAGGGTTTTCAGACCATGGTCGCCAATTACAGCAAACACCATTTCCGAGGTATTGTAATTGGCAGCAATAAACTCGCGGATATCAGCCTGACTTAATTTTGATACCGATTCGGTTGTTCCCAAAATATTTTTACCCAGCGGATGCCCTTTGAAAAGTAACTCCTCAAAATCGTCCTGCACCGCTTCCTCGGGTTGGTCAAGGTAGGAAGCTATTTCATCCAGTATCACCCCACGTTCTTTTTCCAGTTCTTCCTGCGGAAAAGTGGAATGGAACAAAATATCCTCAAAAAGATCGATCGTGCGTTCAAGATGCGGCTTTAAAAAGGAAGCATGGATACAAGTATATTCCTTGGTGGTATAGGCATTCAGATCGGCACCTACAAGCTCCAGCCGGTTTAAGATCTGGTTGGTATTGCGCCGTTCGGTTTCCTTAAAAAGAAGGTGTTCAATAAAGTGTGCCAGGCCCTCCTTCTCCTCCGGTTCGTCACGCGAACCGGCATTGACCACGAAGCAACAATGCGTAATAGGTGATGCAAAAGGTTTATGTAATATCCGGATACCGTTCGACAAGGTATGGACCTGGTAATCGATCATAAGTGCTCAAAGATAGGGGTTTAAGTCGGAAAGTCAGCGAAAGTCCGTAAGTCCGAAAGATACGACGTAAGCTAAAGAATTACGAAGTTTCTAAAACTTCGTAATTCTAACCGGATCAAAATCTTTGAAATCATCAAAATCAGTATAAATCTGTGATATAAAAATTCTTCACACCCCCTCCACAACCCTCTTCATCTTCGCCAAAGCCGTTTTCGCTACCGTCAAAGCATCCTGCGTATAATAAATCGCATTAAATAATTCCGCCGAGAGCACCAGGGGCTCATCATGCCCTTTCAGTATTTTTAATATCCTTTTGATTGGCGCTACACCGTCGCCGGGGTAAATGCGGTCGGCATCGGTGATCACGGCGCGGGAGAGCGTGGAAGGATAATCATTCATGTGCAGTATCGGGTTGATCTGAGGGTTAATGAACGGGAGCGTGTCAAGCGGCGTATTGCCTTTGTACAGGTGAAAAATATCGAGCAAAATACAGGCCTTTGAATTACCGCTTTGCATGGCACTATAAAGCACTTCACTTACTGTACTCAGTTGTTTCTGAAAACCCCACATTTCCAGCAATGGTATTACATTTCGGGATAAACCCAGCTCCAATACGGTACGGTAACGTTCTGCTATAGTATCCAGGCTGATCGTAGTATCATTGGTCAGTCCCATGCCTGTGGCTGCGATCCGTTTGCAACCGATCTCTGCCAATTGGTCCAGCTCTTTTTTCATATGCTCCAGGGCATCCTTGCGGATTGCTTCGTCGTCGACGATCCATTTATTAAAACTGATGCAATTTTCAACCTGCAGGCCGAGGTCGTTGAGCCGGTTTTTAGCTTCCCGCAAGGTTCCGCCATCGGCGAGGTACGCATTGAAACTATCTATCCATATCTCAACAGCATGATAGCCTGCTTTGGCGGCTACTTCCAATTCCCTGATAAAACCAAGGTTATGCCCGCGGATGGTTGCCATATTTAAACTAAAAATAAATGGCAATGAAGCTTTTTTTATTTCGGAAGATGCTGTTTTGGGCAAAACTGCTGCACTCGCTGAAATGCCCATCAATTGAATTGCCTTGCGTCTGTTTAACATGATATGAAGTATCAGATTAGTAAAACTAATTAATATTCAGAAGGCCTGCACTAAAAGTATTCCTGTTTGGAGTAAAATATTTTCGACTAGTTTAGCTTACAGCAGTTATATTGTTCTTAATTTAGTATTCTTTGTGGCTTCTTAAACCGGCCATTTATTCGGGATTTAGCAATTATAGCAAACAGGTGATAATGATATGAAGAAGTTTCTGCTATTTGCGTTTGTAGTTACTACGGCGCTAACATCATGTAATAAGAATTATAATACACCAACGCCAACATCCGGTAAAATTGGAACAGATACCGCAGTTACCATTGGAGGCGAGGTTTACCCGGTTATACAAATTGGCGGCCAAAGCTGGACAGCGGTCAACTACCGGGGTCCTGGTGGTATATATAATACAGGTACAGGCCAGCAAAATCTACTGCAAGGCAAGCTATATACGCCACTTGAGGCTACTCAGATCAGTATTCCTACCGGGTGGCGCATACCAACTTATGGTGATATTCTTACCCTGTTGATCACACGGGGAGCTACAAAAAATAGCGATGGCACCTATTCGGCTGGATTGCCCGTTGCCCATTCGCTCATGTCAACTTCCGGATGGTCGGAAGGCGGTGGCAATAATTATTCAAAATTCAATGCGCTTTCTACAGGTTTCTATCACCTTGGCGTGTTTTACGGTAGCGGCAACGGGGCGTCTTTCCTGCATTCGCTGGTCGCGGGTTCAGCGCCAGATCAGGGATTTATGATAGGCCCGGGTCCGGATGGCCAGCCTCTGATATTTTTCGGTCTTGGGCTTGATGATGGTGATGCTTGCTCGATACGTTTCGTTAAAGACAACTAAAGCGTCACAGAAATATTCAGGCTGGTTTTCAATATTAATATTTCCGCTATATTTATCGGATGAAGACTCGTGTAGCCGACCTGGATTTTGAATTGCTGATACCCTATGAGCAGTTGGAAAAACGTATCCGGGAAATTGCCAAACAGATAGGCGAAGATTTTGAAGGACGATCACCCATCATCGCAGGTATATTAACCGGTAGCTTTCTGTTTGTGGCCGACCTGGTTAAAAATCTGGATATACCCGTTGAAGTTACATTCACAAAACTAGCTTCTTATTTTGGTGGAACTGCAAGCACCAGGAAAATACGGGACGATTTCGACCTGACCATTGATATTAAAGGCAGGCACCTGATCCTGGTAGAAGATATAGTTGACACCGGGAACACCCTCCACTACCTGGTCGACAAACTGCGCGTGCGTGAACCCGCAACTATTACGGTTTGCACGCTTTTATTGAAACCTAATGCGATTGAAGTTTCTATTGAGGAGCTAAAATACGTCGGCTTTGAGATCGACAATCAATTTGTTGTTGGCTACGGCCTCGATTACCGCGAGCAGGGAAGAAGTTTGATGGGGATATATCAGAGGGTTGGTTAAAACGGGTTGTACTGGTTTGAGATATTAAATATAATCAACTAAATTTAATTAGATAATTCTCCCCCGAAAAATAAACTTTCCCGATTGCTATCCGGCAACCAGTACAATGTCTGCAACTAATTCAACTAATATTAACGCAACGTCTTCAATAACTCGTTCGACGAGTCAAGCCCTAAATGGCATTTTTCGAGCAGTTCCCGGGCATTGATCTGGTCATCGGCATAGTTACTGATCTTGCTCAGTAGTTTAATTGCTTTGCTATAGTTCTCAACAGCATTACCGACCACGGTTTTGTTATAGTCGCCTTGTGAAATGGGATTGCCCCCGTTTTCGGCTACCGATTTGTTGTAGGATGTTACAGCGGCATTGTAAAAATCAGTCGCACTATTTGAAAAATCAACCGCACGGTTATAGTAATGATAGGCATAATCGGCCAGTACCGGGTAAAAATTGTAGGCGTTTTCGGCCGTTTTTAGTTCCTGGCTGTATTTATCCAATTGCATGAATTGGCGGATACTGTCGGCAAAATTTAAAACACCGGTTGAATTGCCGAGCATATCCCGGGAGCTGCTATAGTTCATGAAAGCATCCATCGAGACCGGATGACGGAGTAGCTGCCATTGCGGGTCGGCGGGCAGGTGTTTTTCTACAAATAGCTCGGGCGCTGTAAAAAGCTGGGATACATTAGGCTTGATGTAATAGTGCCATGAATCATTTTCATACTGTACGTAACCACTACTCCAGGTAAGGTCGAGTAAATAGTAGTTGCCATCCAAATCTACCATGTTCCATGCATGATTGGTTTTATCGAACTTTTTTCCTGGCCTATAGTCAAATGCTTTGGCATATCCCGTTATAACAAAACAAGGTATGCCGGCACGGTCGCACATGGCTTTAAAAAGTTCAGAATAGTCCTGGCAAACACCCTTTTTGCTAGCCAGGGTGCCGGTTATGCCCTCTGTATTAAACACCCCGTTCAGGAATCCTCCAATATCATAGCTGATATTCTGCATGATCCAATAAGAAAAAGTTTTGACGATGTCTTTTTTGCCGGATGCAGGTTGCTGAAGGTAAGCGACCAGTTTATCGATATCCTGTGCTACATCATAAGGGGCATTCCGGGCATGGTTGTATAGTTTTTTATCGATGGTATCTATAGGCAGTCCGGCAGTATTTTGAGAAAATACCAGCTGGCTTTGGATCAAAACGAACAACATCAACAGGCATACCTTACTTCTCATCCTAAACAGTTTTTGGGCCTACCTAAATTAATAAAAACTTTTTTGATAACTTGTTAGTGATTCCCACTTACTCATGCATATCCTCATTGCCCCAAATGCCTTCAAGAATAGCCTGGATGCGCCGGAAGTTGCTGAGGCGATAGCCGAAGGACTAAATTCAAGCCGACTGACTTGTACAACAGAATTATTCCCCATTGCAGATGGAGGTGATGGTACCGGCAACCTGATCCTTGAACATTGCCGGGGAATCCGGGTACAACAGCAAGTATCCAACCCCCTGGGGCGTAAGATCAATGCTTCTTTTGGTTTGATAGAAAATGAAAGATCGGCCGTAATTGAAATGGCAGATGCTTCGGGTTTACGACTATTGGCACCTGATGAACGTAACCCATTGATAACATCCAGTTTCGGTACTGGCGAGCTGATCCGGGCTGCACTTGATAATGGTGCACGGATTATCATCCTGGCTATGGGTGGCTCGGCCACGGTTGATGGAGGCTGCGGGATGCTTGGTGCATTAGGTATGCGGTTTTTCGCAGCTTCCGGCAAAGAGCTCAAACCTATACCAGCCCAATTGGGTGAACTGTTTAAAGTAGACACTTCCGGGCTTGATGAACGCTTGTTTGATACAGAGATCATTATACTGTGTGATGTTGCCAATCATTTACTTGGCCCGCAGGGAGCCGCCGCGGTTTTTGGTCCCCAAAAAGGAGCTACACCCGAGGCTGTTAAATCCCTGGATCAATTTTTAGAGCTTTTTGTCAATGTCACTCGTGTACATACCGGCCGAAATATGGATCATATCAAATTTGGCGGAGCAGCAGGCGGGGCATCGGCTGGGCTCTATGCCTGGCTGGGTGCTAAACTGGTGAACGGGATCGACTATTTTTTGACACTCACCAATTTTGATGAAGCGTTAAACAGGGCCGATCTGGTGATCACCGGCGAAGGCGCAATCGACCATCAAACCTTGCAAGGCAAAGGGCCCTTTGGGGTGGCTATTAGGGCAAAGGAAAAGGGGATACCGGTAATCGGGCTGGCGGGCAGGATCGAAACCGATGAAGAACTAGGTCAATATTTTAATGAACTGATCTGCATCAACCCAGAACATTTTGATACCGCAGAAGCATTAAAGCAAACCCAAAAAAACCTTATAACCACTTCAAAATCAATCGGAGACAATCTCTAAACCCAATCAACTTAACCAACCCAATCACACATGCGCCGGCTCAGCCAGCTCAGATAGTAGCTCAACCGCTTCATTGATAGAGTTTACCTGGTCTATACTGATGCGCAAAGTATTTTTCACTTCTTTGATATTGGTCCGGCGGGGGTTAGATTGTACAAAGTATAATACCTGCCTGAACATGTCTGTTTCAAAATACGGCGATTGCTGACTGGCGATGAAATAGCCACGCAATACATTTTTTTTTGAGCGTAATCTTTTCAAAACCAATGGCCTTTCCCAGCCATTGCAGGCGCACAGTATTCAGCATGTCACGCACCGCCGGTGGAACTGGTCCGAAACGGTCATGCAGCTGTTGTTCAAAGCCCCGCAACTCTGTTTCATTCTCTATTTTGGATAGTTCGGTATACAGGTTGTAACGTTCGGCAATACTGGTCACATACTCATCCGGAATGAGTAATTCCATATCGGTATCTATTTGGGTAAATGAGATGAACGGACGAGGTTTTTCATCGGTGAATAAACCCTTAAATTCATCATCTTTCAGCTCCTGTATCGCTTCATCCAAAATCTTATGGTACATCTCAAAGCCGATCTCGGCAATAAAGCCACTTTGTTCAGCACCCAAAAGGTTACCGCTACCACGAATATCAAGGTCGCGCATGGCCACATTGAAGCCGCTGCCCAGATCCGAAAACTCTTCAATAGCACTCAGGCGTTTACGAGCCTCGGGTGTTAAGGTAGAAAGCGGCGGGCTTAACAGGTAACAATAGGCTTTCTTATTGCTCCGGCCCACACGCCCACGCATTTGGTGCAGGTCGCTCAGGCCAAACATATGCGCATGGTTAATGATGATGGTATTGGCGTTAGGGATATCAAGCCCGGCTTCTATAATTGTGGTTGCTACCAGCACATCATATTCGGCGCTAACGAATTTCAGCATCACATCTTCCAGGTCATCACCTTCAAGCTGTCCATGGGCTATGCCTATGCGGGCCTTTGGTACCAGCTTATGAATAAGCGCACCGAGTTGCATCAGATCTGCTACGCGATTGTGTATGAAAAAAACCTGCCCGTTTCGGTCAATTTCGTGTTCCACCGCTTCTTTGATCAGCGTATCGTTAAACACATGTAGTTCAGTGACCACAGGTTGACGGTTAGGCGGCGGGGTAGAAATGATGGATAGGTCGCGGGCACCCATCAGCGAGAAATGCAGGGTACGCGGAATAGGTGTAGCTGTTAGCGTCAGGGTATCTACATTGGCGCGCATACTCTTTAATTTTTCCTTGGTAGCCACGCCAAATTTCTGCTCTTCGTCAATGATCATCAGGCCAAGGTCCTTAAACTTTACATCCTTGCTCACCAAACGGTGGGTGCCAATAATGATATCTATCTTACCGTTTGCCAGTTTTTCAAGCGAATCTTTAATCTGCCTCGCCGATTTAAAGCGGTTAACGTAATCAATATTTACAGGGAAACCTTTTAATCGCTCCGAGAACGTTTTGTAATGCTGGGCCGCAAGGATGGTAGTTGGTACTAATATGGCCACCTGTTTGCTATCGGCAACCGCTTTAAAAGCTGCACGAATAGCTACTTCGGTTTTACCGAAGCCCACATCACCGCAAATGAGGCGGTCCATCGGGTGCGGCGATTCCATGTCGCGTTTAAAATCGGCGGTCGCTTTTTCCTGGTCGGGGGTGTCTTCGTAGATAAACGAAGCTTCCAATTCTGTTTGCAGGTAACTATCCGGACTAAAAGCCTTACCCTCCTTTGCCTTACGCAGTGCGTAAAGTTTGATCAGGTCGCGGGCTATGTCTTTAACTTTTTTTTTTGTGGTTTTTTTCAGCCGCTCCCAGGTATCTGTACCCAGTTTGTTCAATTTAGGGACCGTACCTTCTTTGCCGCTGAATTTCGAAATACGGTTCAGGGAGTTGATATTCACATAAAGCAGATCGTTGTCGGCGTATATCAGGCGTATCATTTCCTGCAATTTACCGTTTACCTCTACTTTTTCCAGACCGGCATATTTACCGATGCCATGGTCAATATGGGTTACAAAATCGCCGGGTTTCAGCTCGCGCAACTCTTTCAATGTAATAGCCTGTGAACGTTGATATCCTTTCTTCAGCTTGTATTTATAATAGCGGTCGAATATCTGATGATCGGTATAACAGGCAATTTTTTGCTGACGGTCAACAAAACCTTCCCTCAGGGCAATGCTGATGGGCGTAAATTTTACGGTTTTATCCAGGTCCTCGAGTATGGCATACAAGCGTTCGACCTGTTTGGCCGAATCGGTAACAATAAAGTTTTCGATCTTATCGGCTTCGTTATTTTTGAAATTATGGATCAGCAGCGTAAAATCCTTGTTGAAGGATGGCTGCGGTCGCATGTCAAAATCAAGCGACTGGCTATCACTGTAAAAAAATTGCTTACCAAACTCTACTACCGGGAAATCATGTAACTGGTCGGCGATCAGTTTGTCATCAGTAAAGCCAAATTTAGGGTCGATCCAATCTGGATTTTTCTGCTTTTCGTCAGTTGATAGCGCTTTCCAAAGTTCTGCAGCTTTTTTGTATCCGCTTTTAATAATATCCAGGGTAAACTGCACATCTTTTACCCAAATCTGCGATCCTCTGTCTACATATTCAAGCAGGGAAATATTATTTTCTGTTAGAAACTTTGATTGTACATTCGGCACAATGGTGATACTTTTTACCTGTTCAACAGACAGTTGGCTTTCGATCTCGAATGTGCGTATAGACTCAATAAAATCGCCAAAAAACTCAATACGGTAAGGAAGTTCGTGCGAGAAGGAAAAGATATCTACGATACCACCACGAATGGAAAATTGGCCCGGCTCATAAACAAAGTCTACCCGTTCAAAATCATATTCGATCAAAAATTCATTGATAAAATCGATGCTGAGCTTATTGCTAACGGCTATTTCGAGCGTATTTTTTTCGAGCGATGCCCGGTCGATCACTTTTTCTGCCAACGCCTCAGGATAGGTTACTATAAGGCGGCCAAATTCAGACGAATGGTTTAACTCATTCAAAACCTCGGCGCGGGCCAGCACATTGCTGCTATCGGGTTGCGTAAATTCAAATGCTTTGCGGTAAGAAGATGGGAAAAGCAAGATCTCTTTGCCGGTCAGGTTTTCCAGATCGGCCTGAAAATAGGAGGCTTCTTCCCGGTCGGGTAAAACAAAGATCATGTGAGGATGCTGTAAAAAATACAATGCTACCGCCACCGCCGCATCTCCCGACCCGACCAAACCTTTCAACTGAACCCTGGGGCTTTTGCCTGCATTTAGCGCCTGTGCTAAAGCAGTTACCCGTTCATCAGCTTTATAACGCTCTAAGATATCCCGGATATTCAAATCGCTTCAAATATAGCAAAAAAGGTGCTTTGGCGGGAAAGGATCTGCTTTTACAAAAAAAGGAATTAAAAAAAACAATAGATGGGCAAATAGGGTTTTACAGGTATTGCAAAATTCTTTAAATATTCATGTATATTTAATTAACCAATTATAGCTGGCAACCAGCGGCACCCCTCCGTCTGCAGCAAAACCTTAAAAAAATTAGCTTATGAAAAACGCAATTATTCCCGGGCTTATTATCGGTTTATTAAGCGGCATCTGGCTTTTTGTGATGCGACTGCTTGGCCTTTCGTTTTCTAATGAAACCTTTCATCCTATAGAGTTTGTT
>CAISPD010000201.1 GCA_903887275.1 uncultured Mucilaginibacter sp. | reverse complement strand
GGAAAAGTTATTATAAATCAAAAAATGTCGATCTGTAAACCTATTTTAGGACTAATAAATAATGTAAACGTATACCAGGATTAATCAATTAACCTGTAAACTTATTTTAGGACAAGACAGATATTATTTTGGCAGACCCGCTGATGCCCTAACGCTTTGGCACGAGTACACCACGCTTTGGCCGACCCTGCAAACTCGCGCTAGGTTGAGAAGACCACACGAACAATATCGAAGGCTTTTGGTCATTATTGAAAAGAGGTATTATAGGCATCTATCACAACGTTAGCCCTAAGCACCTGCATAGATATTGCCATGAGTTCGGCTATCGCTACAACACACGTAAAATAGCTGACGTTACTCGGTTTGAAGATGCGTTCAAACAAGTTGATAACAAGCGCTTGACTTATGCTAAACTTATTTCTTAACTTTGAGTATGGCAAAGAAAAAAGAGGCGAAAACGCGCCCGGAGAAATACGAAAAAAGCAACCTTGCTATTAACGGGTCTTTCGATGAAGCCATGAAAGTGTTCTTCATAAAGCCCCCTGTTAAAGAAGACAAAAAGAATGAAGCCTCTAAATGAGGCTTTTTTATTTGATGCGTTTTAATAACTTTGGATAAACCTTACAGCAATGAAGAAGACTTCAATTTCTCTACTACTATTAATTGGTTGCTTTTATGCAAAAGCACAAACAGTTAGATTGCCACCTTGGTCACCGCAAGAAAGGGCGATAATGCTGGATATGATAACTAATTCACGCGATATAAAGGTCATTCAGCCGAAGGTATATAGGGATTCAATTTGTCAGTGTTGTTTAAGGGGAATGATAAAATACTCCCCGAACGGGATACGCGTGATACCGTTCTCTGCTGAAAAGGCGATAACTGATAGTTGCAAAAAAGTAGTTAAAAAGCCGGATTAGTTTGTCCCAACTGGCATATCGTTACCTAAATTTATGTTTTTTCTACGAACAAAAAACCCCTTAGAATGCTTCTAAGGGGTTTGTGCGGAAGAAGGGACTCGAACCCCCACGCCGTGAAGCGCCAGATCCTAAGTCTGGTGCGGCTACCAATTACGCCACTTCCGCATTAGGATTTTAAGAGTCGCAAAGATAGAGTTATTTCGGTAAGATAAAAATGTTTTTGTTGTTGTAGTCCGAAAGTCGGAAAGGCCGCATAAGTCCGGAAGCCTTTTTTGGGGCTGAAATTATTGTGAATCCATCAATTTCCTGAAATATTCGGGGGCTTGTAATAAGCGACTGCCATACCAGGAAAACATTTCACCGTCCACTACTTTGACTGTAGCATGCGGAAGCAAAGCCTGAAATTCATGAATATGCTTTGCTTTGAAGGGATATGGTTCGGAGGAAAGCAGCACTAAACCCGGATTTGCAGCGATGATTTGTTCGGGACTAACCACGGGGTATCGGTCAGATTCAAATGCATTCACGAAACCGCAGCGTTGTAGCATATCGTCAATAAAAGTACCCTTACCGGCAACCATATAGGGTTTGCGCCAGATAAAATAAGCGACACGATTTTGGGACGGTTTTATTATTTTATGATTGGATGGTTTAATAGTTAGTTTGTTGAATTGTTGGGTGATGCGGGTAATTAGATCCTGCGCATGAGTTGCCCGGTCGGTAATTTCTCCAACTTTATTGACCATATCCATGGCGCTTTCCAGATCGCTGATGTCACTCATCCATACGGGGAAATGTTGCATCAGTTCTTCTACCTGTGAGCGCTCATTTTCTTCTTTGTTGCCAATAATTAGGTTCGGCTTTAATGACTTTATTAATTTGATATCAAGCTCTTTGGTTCCGCCTACCTTTATTTTTTGTTTAACCTTTTCGCCCGGGTTTATACAGTATTTAGTGATGCCAATTATCGCTGCATCCAAACCCAGGTCAAACAATAGCTCGGTTTGTGAAGGCACAATAGAAATGATCCGCTGTGGTATCGCAGGGATTTCTATTTGGCGGTGCATTTGGTCGCAGTGAAGGGGCATTGTTGGTTTTATTAGTTGTACTGGTTGAACTGGTTGTATTAGTTGGGATTAGGGTTAGACCTAGGAAGTTTTTAAAACGGCGAAGCCCTCAATGAGGCCTTTAATTTAACTTCGTAAGTCTGACGGTATATTTTGGGCTAAAGCCCTTTGCTATTTGCTTGGTGTCCGTTGGCTGAAGCCAACGGCAATTAATAATTTGTTTATCAATTGCGTTAAAATTCTATAACCAATAGAACCAGTTCAACCAGTATAACTTATACAACCATCCCGATAGCTATCGGAACAACCAGCACAACTTATACAACCATCCCGATAGCTTTCGGGACAAATGTTACAACCAGTACAACTTATATAACCAATACAACTAATACACAACTATCCCGATTGCTATCGGGACAACTATTACAACCAGTACAACCAATACAACTAATCTACAACTAAATCAAAAACTATAGATTTGATACACCCCATCTACCCTCCTGCTTTCAGCAGAGCCGACAAGTATCGTAGTGATCTTCTTGCCAAGCATGATCTGCTCTGCCTGGTTGATATATTCTTCCGGGTCAACAATAACCGGGTTAAGGGTCATCATCTCGTCGATATGCAATTGCGTAGTGTCAGAATTTTTTAAAAGGGCACGGCGCAGGTCGCCATCGGTTACTATACCGTCAATGTTTGCGGCATCTCCAACAATCACCATACCCAACTTTCCCTCCGACATCCTTAAGAGCAATTCGGTAAATGAGGCTGTTTTTGCAATAAAGGGTAAGCTCTCGGTGCGCATCAGGTCTTTTACTTTGACCAGCAATTTGCGCCCTAAGCTGCCCCCCGGGTGGAAACGTGCAAAGTCTTCATGTTGAAACTGCCGGGCTTCCATCAGCGCCACGGCAAGGGCATCGCCCATAACCAGTGTAGCTGTAGTGGATGAAGTGGGTGCCAGCTCGAGCGGGCAGGCTTCACGGGGAATGGCAACGTTCAAATGGTGATCACTATTTTTCGCGATGGTTGAATTACTGTTTCCGGTAATGCTGATGATCTTATTATTGTTCCATTTCAGGAAAGGGATGATCTTTAATACTTCGTCGGTCTCGCCCGAGTAAGAGATCAATATCACCGTATCGTTTTGCTCAACCATACCCAGGTCGCCATGAAAGGCTTCACCGGGATGCAGAAAAAAACCGGGTGTACCGGTACTGGCCAGCGTTGCTGCTATTTTCCGTCCGATCAAACCCGATTTGCCAACACCGGCAACGATCACTTTACCTTTAGACGCTAATATAGTGTTCACCACGGCGGTAAACTCATCACTGATCCGATGAGCCACATGCTGCAGCGATTCAATTTCAATACCGAATACTTTTTTGGCTATCTCTTTCATGGCCCCATCCCTTCCCACTCCGAAGGAGAGGGTGTTTGTATGTGTTAAATGATATAATTCCTTTTTAAATCTGTTTGATCTCGGTTCGGGCAGTCTTTATTCGCCTCACCCCAACCCTCTCCACAGGAGAGGGAGTTAGTGTTTGTTAACTGATGTTTTTTTCTTTAAATCCGTTTAATCTGCTAAATCCCGGTTCAGACAATTAATGGTTTGATCACTTCTTCCAGTTCATGCAGTTTAACCATATTCGGGCCATCACTTAGCGCATTGTCGGGATCGGGATGTGTTTCCATAAAATAGCCGTCGGCACCAAAGGCTTTAGCAGCCAATGCCATCATTGGTACAAAAGTACGGTCGCCACCGGTTTTGCCCCCTGCCCCACCCGGCCTTTGTACCGAATGGGTACAATCCATACAAACAGGGTGACCAAATTTCTTCAAGTCGTATATATTCCTGAAATCAACCACCAGGTTATTATAGCCGTACATGTTACCGCGCTCAGTCAGGATCACTTGTTCGTTACCTGCTTCAATTACTTTTTGTGCCGGGTAAAACATATCCTGGCCTGAAAGGAACTGGGCCTTTTTCACATTAACTATTTTGCCGGTAGCCGCAGCAGCCACCAGCAGATCGGTTTGGCGGCACAGGAAAGCAGGTATCTGCAAAATATCAGCCACCTGGGCCACGATAGCTGCCTGACCAGGTTCGTGTATATCGGTTGTCACCGGTAAATTAAAACGTTCTTTGACCTTTTGCAGCATTTCCATGCCTTTTTCAATACCCGGACCACGGTATGAATGGATAGAAGTACGATTAGCTTTATCAAAAGAGGATTTGAAAACAACGGTTATCGGATATTTCTGACCCAACTCGGCCACTTTTTCGGCGACAGTATAAAGCAGGTCCTGGTTTTCCATAACACATGGACCGATAATGAAGAACGGCTTCTGCCGTATCTGTTGGTATAAAGACATGTACAAAGATGATAATTAGCCGCGAATTACACGAATTTAGGCTCATTGCCTCAATAGCCAGACATAAGGCCTGTAAGCGACCTATACAATTTTCGTATAATTCGTTTAATTTGTGTCACTCATTCGCCCAAATTCCTGACATTTGCCTTGTCTATGATCAATTATTTCGAATTTTACGGTATTGCCGAATCCTTTAATCCTGATGTTGATGCCTTGAAAAAACAATTTTACAGGCTCAGCAAAGAATACCATCCTGATTTTTACGCAACAGAAAGCGAGGAAAAGCAGCAGGAAATACTTGAACTGTCTACGATCAATAATAAAGCCTGGCAAACATTATCAGACCCGGCTAAGCGGCTGGAATATATCCTGCGGGAGCATAATTTACTGGCAGACGGCGCAAAACCGCAGCTTCCCTCCGACTTCCTGATGGAAATGATGGAAATAAACGAGCGTCTGATGGAAATTGATACTGCCGAACAAATGGCAGCGATCAACAACGAGGTATTGGCTGCTGACGACGCTATTAATTTGCAAATCAAGCAATTAACGGCAGGTTATGAAACGCTTGATGATACCGCCAAAGAAAGCCGGCTAAGCGAAATTTTAGATCTTTATTATCGCGAAAAATATTTGTTGCGGATTAAGGAGAGTTTAAATACATTTGCAGCCCGATTCTGAACAAACGAACTAATCCACCGTTGTTCACCCAATGCCCAGATGGCGGAATCGGTAGACGCGTTGGTCTCAAACACCAATGGCTGCAAGGCCGTGCCGGTTCGACCCCGGCTCTGGGTACTGGAAAGCTCCGAAGCATTTGCTTCGGAGCTTTTTTTTTAGATGGATTTATTCCGTTGATCCGGATTTCGAATCCGGATTAAAAAAGCCATTGATGTGAAACCCGTGATTAATGGGATTTGTATATAAACTACGGACAGCGGAGATAATTGTTAATAGCATCTTTTTATTGCCCTATATCTGTTATTATGCCGAACCTCAGTAAGTTGCTAGATAGGTAATTTCCTGCGGATTCAACGCTCTATTGTACAACCTGAAATCATCAATAACCCCTGTAAAAAAGGCTGTGTTTCCGGTACTTATTGAATTTGAACACCCGAACTGGTTAGTTCCATTGGAATTTCCACCGGGTGTCTCGCCCCAATCTACAGAACCAGCCATTGTATTTGAAATAACAGTTCCCCCCTGATCCAGAGTATTCATTGTTACGCTTACTTGAATGCCATTAACGTACATAATACAATCGGTGCTGTTATATATAATAATAAGGTTATACCATTTATTCGCTGAAATCACATTACCGGAGGTTATTGCATTTTGGTAAACGTTCGGGTTAGCCCTTGTACCGTGAATTAAAATTGACCCATCACTGTTTAGGAAAATTCCAAGCCCCTGCCAAATTCCATCTTTATTCCATATTGTTTGGTAATTAAGTACATCAGTCTTAAACCATAATGATATAGAAAATTGAGAGTTGACTACACCACCAAAGAAGGGCGCAGGAAGGCTAATTAAATTATTTGTACCATTAAAACTATACGCACTATTGGCATTTCCAAGGCGATCTTTTGCTAAAGTGGCACCATTAACTGTTCCATTATTACCATTCCCGCTTAGATCGTTGGCGTTTCCATTGAAAGGATAATAGGCGGCTAACCCTGTAGACAATGTAGTTGGAATTGCAGCTAACTGAGCTATTATTGCGTTCAGCTGTGCCAGCAAAGAAACGTACTGCTGGTTCAATATTGCAATTTGGGCATTTATCGAGGTGATGTTAGCACTTACAGAAGTTAATTGGACATTAAGCTGATTGATTTGAATAATAATCGCATCTAATTTAGTTTCAATGGAATCAACCTTAGTACTTAAAGCACTAAGGTTGGAGTTAGTGGTAGCGATTACCGAAGCTAAAGAATCTGATTTATGCTTTAAAGCATTTATAGATGCTGTCAATATATCCAGCTGCGGCTGGTAATCAGTCTGCTTTTTACATGCTGAAATCATTATGCCAATTGATAGCATGATTATTATTAGTGTCGAACTTAATCTTTTCATTTTTATAAAGTTTAATTGATCTTTATTTACGGACTGTGGATTTAATAACTATGCAAAAATGTATGCTGCAAATCCATATCACTTTAACAAATCGTGTGATTCGGGTGAATTCACATATTTTCCGGTATCTCTTTCATTATTCGAATTCCTAAGCTTACTTTTATTTACTAATCCTTCATGATTTGTAATGTCTGTTTTTGTTCGAACTCCACTATTACTCGCTTTTTGTTGTATTTGCTCGAAAACATTCGGACAACAGGATACATTTAGTTGGTTAGACAATAAAATAAATTTACACTGGCGTATAAACCTGCCTGGTCATTCATTAGAACAAGAAGTCCTGCCGGATCAATGGAAAGAAGTTGGTATAGTTAAAATGGTAAACGTTGATTCGGATGAATTGCCGAATAAGTATTTAACAAACTCATTTTTGCCAAACAACAGCAATTTTGTATTCTTTACCGTAATCGGTACTGGCCAGGTTTATAAGTTCGATAACCGGGCGAGCACACTTACAAGATTGGACAAGACCTTTTATCGTGGATATAATTTTAACAGTTGTCAATTTATTAGAAAAGACACTATCTATAGCTTTGGCGGTAGTGGCTTCTGGCAATATAACGCTACTTTAACCTATTACGATTTGAAGCTTAAAGAATGGGAATGGATACATCCCCTTAATGAAGGCCCGCAAGTTATTACATCGTACTGTAATGGCTATGATATAGAAAAGGATATTTTTTTCTCTGCATTAAACCCTGATATTAACCAATACGGCCAAAGAAAACCCTTGAGGTCTAATAAGGTATACGCTCTTAACCTGAAAACTAAAAGTTGGAAATTATTGGGAATAATTGATGATGATATAATTACAAATACAGATGAACCTTTAGTTTGGTCGGGCCGATACTTTTTTCAATGTAATGATAGTTTTTTGCTGGTTATTGATCCGGAAGAAAATAAAATATTTAAGTATCAGGACGGCAGATCTATATTTACAAGTGTCGCAGAAATTCACGGTGAAGCGTTAACTGTGAAATATCTAAAATTCAATAATAAATATATTAGGGAAATCTTTTCTATTAAAGACATTCTGCACAGTGCAAAATACGTTGGTTCGTTCTATCAGGATCAATCAGCTAGTCGCAATATTTATTGGGAATTATTATCGGGATTGGTCATCGTGTTGTGTTTGATCGGTTATGGTATCAGAAAAAGAACCAAACTGTTAAAATCTGGTGTGCCGGAAAATTCAGAGACTTTCACAAGTATGCAGTTGGTGGTTTTACAAGCTTTAATCTTAAAACCGAAAAGAGGAACTCTGAGTACATTGGAGTTAAATGTGATTCTTAATATCGAAAATAAATCGCCGGACAACCAGAGAAAAATACGCGCGGATTTTATATCTGATATAAATAAAATAATTGCATTAAAGTATAAAATAAATAATTGCATCGACCGTAAGCCTTTAGCGGAGGATAAGAGAATTATGCAATATTATTTAACAGATAAAGGCTATGACTTGTTCACGAACATTTTTAAAACTTAAGCAATTCAATCCAAGCATTAGGGGTGAAATGAAAAGTGATTGAGACTCGAGAATTCGCTCTTATTATATTAAAGCTTTCAGTGGTACCTAAGACAGACTATTATGCCCGCATCCTTCAAACTACAGTTAAGAGGCAGCATGCAGGCTCATTTGCATCCAGAATGTTTTTATAAAACCTCGTCGTTCGATATGGTCCAGCTTAAGCATGTTTGCTGTATTCCGTTGATCCGCATTTCCAATCCGGATTAAAAAAGCCATTGATGTGAAACCTGTGATTAATGGGATTTGTATATAAACTACGGACAGCGGATTTGTAATCCTATTTTGAACGCACTTTGGCCTTTTTTATCATACTTTGATAAAACCACCTTTTCGCCAGTTCTGCCGATATCAGGTAAAGTACAACAATAGCGAACATCCAGGCGTAATAACCCACCGGAAGTTGTATAAAACCAAGCCATGTTGCTATAGGTAAAACCGGTATAATAAGTACAAATAAGAGTACCGAAAGCGTAGCAACCGTTAATAATTTTCCCGGCGGACTTTTGAAAAAAGGCAGACGGGTACGTACTACCAGCACGATCAATATAGCCGAGATCACCGATTCAGTAAACCAGCCGGTTTGGAAGGTTTTTTCTTTGGCATGCATAAAGAATATCAGGACACCAAATGTCAGATAGTCAAACACCGAACTGAGTAATCCAAACAAGATCATAAAACGACGTATAAAGCGCATATCCCATTTTTGCGGCGATTTGATATTGATGTCATCTACCCTATCCGTAGCGATCGCCATTTCCGGAAAATCGGTCAGCAGGTTTGTAAGCAATATTTGCTTTGGTAAAAGCGGTAAAAAAGGCATGATCAAAGAGGCACCCGCCATGCTGAACATATTGCCAAAATTTGCGCTCGTGGCCATAAAAATGTATTTCATGGTATTGGTAAAGGTTTTTCTTCCTTCTATGATACCATCAACCAAAACTTCCAAACTTTGGCTTAACAATACGATATCCGCCGCTTCCTTGGCAACGTCAACCGCAGTATCCACCGAAATACCTACATCGGCCATATGCAAAGCTGGCGCGTCATTGATACCGTCACCCATAAACCCCACCACATAACCGGCCTTTTTTAAAATAAAAATGATACGCTCTTTCTGATTAGGCTCAACTTCGGCAAAAATATCTGTAATTGGCGCACGATGCAGCAATGCACTGTCGGTCAATTTCAAAAGCTCCGTCCCTGTTAAAATTTTGGCTTCTTTTAGGCCAACCTGTAATGCCAGACTTTTTGCTACCAAGGCGTTATCACCGGTAATAACCTTGAGGCTTACTCCCAATTCATTCAGCCTGGCGATAGTTATGGCAGCATTCGGTTTAGGCGGATCGAAAAGCGCTATAAAACCTAAAAACACCATCTTTTGCTCATCATTACGCGAAAAACTTCCGCCGGAATCAACTTTCTTATAAGCTACACCAAGGGTTCGGAAACCTTCATCGCTGAGCTTTTGGTATTGTTCGGTCAATTGTTTGCGAATTGTGGTAATGTCGACAGTGCCGTCTTTTGTTTCGGCCAAACCACAAATATCAAGTACTACATTTAAGGCGCCTTTGGTGATAGCCATGTTCTCTTTTCCGTCGGTAACTAATACTGTCAGGCGCTTGCGGATAAAATCATAAGGGATTTCAGATATTAACTTAAATTGGCTCGTTGTATCGCTAAATGAGCTTTTGATCGCTTCATCTATCGGGTTATGAAATCCTTGCTGCAGTGATGCGTTCAGCCAGGCGTATTGCAGCGTTTTATCGCTGTGGACGCCTGCAGTATCATAGGCATCCTTTAATTTCACCTTGCCTTCGGTTATTGTTCCGGTTTTATCGGAACAAAGTATATTCATACTGCCAAAGTTTTCGATGGACGATAGGCGTTTTACAATTACCTGTTTTTTTGCCATCCTGCGGGCACCGGTAGATAAGTTTACACTAATAATGGCAGGCAGTAATTGTGGTGTAAGGCCGACAGCGAGCGCCAGCGAAAACAAAAACGAATCGAGTACTGGTTTATGCAGGTAAACATTAAGCGCAAAAATGATGATAACCAATACCAGCGTAACTTCCATCAGCAGATAGCCAAATCGCCGAATACCTCGTTCAAAGTCGGTCTCGGGTGAAGTAACTTGCAATCCCGCCGAAATTTTACCAAATTCGGTTTCCTGCCCGGTCTTAACCAGGATCGCCGAAGCTTTCCCGCTGATCACATGCGAACCCATATACAAGGTATTCGAACGTTTATTAAGCGGCGTTGCAATTTCAACTATACCTGTTTGCTTTTCAACCGGGTAGGTTTCACCGGTAAAAGCGGCTTCGTCTACAAACAGATCCTGTGAATCAATGATCAGGCCATCACCGGGTATTATATCTCCCGCTGCCAGATATACCAGGTCGCCGGGCACAACTGATTCCAGCGATACTTCCTGCTTTTTCCCATCTCTTTGAACCGTACAATTCAGGCGAACGAGTTTTAAAAGCTCTTCAACGGCATTTGCAGCACTGTACTCCTGCCAAAAGCTAAGACTACTGCTGACCAATACTATAATTAATATGATGATAGCGTCAGTAAGATCGTTCAGGCCAGCCGATAAAAAGGCAGCGATGATCAGCAGGATGGTTATCGGACTTTTAAATTGTGATAAAAAGAGCAGTACCGCCGGGGTATGCTTTTTTGATTTGATGGTGTTGGGCCCATAGGTTGCCAGTCGCTTTGTTGCCTCCCGACTGCTTAGGCCACTATCATCAGTTGAAAGCTTTTTAAAGATATCTTCTTTGGCGAAGCTCCAAAAATTGGCAAGATCAGACGGCTGGATGTTTGTTTTCAAAAGCTCGAAATTAAAATTACATCGGAAAAATGATCACAGGCACAGCAATATGGTCGGGTAGAACATTTTTAATGGTATTACCAAACAATTCGCTGAAATGATACCGGTGATTGACCAAAGCCAATAGATCAGCATGAAGATCATTGATCATCACGTCGACTGCGATGTCTAAATTTCGTTCTTTAAAATTGTTAAAATAAACTTTTTCGTGCTTTATTTTTTTCATAATCTCCTGTTCGAACAGATCGCGGGCAAAACTGTCGCTCAGGTGTGGTAAACCTTTGGCCGAAAAGTGCTCAACCATCAGGTTGGCATCATAGATCCCGGCAAGGTCTGTCAGGAATTTAAGCACTGCAGCGCGGCAATACCGCATATCAACTGCATAGGTAATATTCTCAAAGGTTCGCTTTTTATAACTGTCAGGTATCAGCAATAATGGGCAGGCAACATGGTTAAGTACAGACTGCACATCGATGCCAGTTAGAATATCGTGCGTAACTTTCTGTTCGATACCTTTAACCATCAGCCATATTTTTTTGGCGATCACCAATTCGCAGATATCTTTCTCGGTAAATTCGGAGGCATCAATATGCAATATTTTGGTTTTCGATGTTCCATTAACAGTTTTCTGATCCGGCTTTTCAGTTCGAATACTAATAGCCT
>CAISPD010000200.1 GCA_903887275.1 uncultured Mucilaginibacter sp. | reverse complement strand
GTTCTGCCACCTCTAAACGGCCCTATGTTGCGCCACTTTAAATTACTGTAATAACTGCTGTCAATTTGAGCATGCACACTTGCAACACCCATTAACAACAAACCCAACAGGCAAACCTTCCTTATAAATATCATAATTATACTATGGATATATTTTAATCAAAAAATCGATTTTTTGGACATTTTTTAGGCCCTAGAATTTCATTAACTACTTCATTTACAAACCACTAAAAATTGCAGTGGATATATTTGGATATATTTTTCAAACCGCGACGAAACTACACTTTTCATTATCAATACTTTAGCTAAAACCCAACTCTTAATTCGCCCAAAACAGTCACTTTTCAGGGCCATTTTGTTGTTAAAATTTGACTGATTTGAATGCTGTTTTAAACGCGAAAGTCGTTGCCGCTATCGGTTATATGCAAAGATAGGTAAAGGTTAAATTGGAAAGATGGGTTAGAGAAATTATTCACCCGAATTCCTGCTGCCAAAATGCAGCTAAGAAGTCCATCATTGAAGAACCATTAAAGCCGTGCAGTTCCATTAATATAACGTATACCTATGCGCTTCGTTTTTTAAGCGAAGCGGCATAAACGAAGCGTGTCCCCCTCTGTCGGGGGTGTAGGGGGTAGTGAGCATCTTCGTTTATCGCCCACCCCAAAAATGAATACTACACCTCATAATTAGTAAAACCTGAAAACCTAAACCATATCAATTAATTTAGCTACATGGAAGGCAACAAATCAAATCTTCACCATTATAATCCGCGCTTGCAAACCATGGCAAACCAACTGCGTTAGGATATGACTAAAGCAGAAGCCTGCCTTTGGAAATTCGCTTTAAGAGCAAGTGCAATGAAAGGCTATGCCTTCAGAAGACAAAGACCTGTGCTAAAATATATTGCTGACTTTATGTGCAAGGATTTGATGCTTATAATTGAAGTAGATGGCATTACACATACCTGGGAAGAAACAGTTGTAAAAGACGAGAAGCGTACTGAGGAACTTAAAAAGGCTGGCTTTAACATTTTACGTTTTTCAGATTACGATGTGCTGAACGATATGGAGAATGTAAAGGGCACTATTTATAATTGGATTGAGGATTTTGAAGCGGGAAAGGGTAAGTAGGTTTTACATCATGCAGTTCATTTTGCAAGAGTCTCACCACCCCCTACACCCCCGCCAGCGGGGGACATTCTTATTTTTTTACGCTTCGCTGAAAAAATAAGATTAAAATCCATTACACGTGCGCGCATTAATTCCCTCCTTATTTTAAAAACGTGCATTGTATCTACTTTAACACATTAACACAGTATCAATGCGCCACCACAACCCTCCTACCCGCAATCTCGGTATTACTGCTGCGGTCTTTTACAGATATAAAGTAAATGCCATTGGGTAGTTGCTCCGTATCGAAAATATCTATTTGCGGGGTTTGTTTTTGGCTGATAAGTTTACCGGTGGCATCTAACAACTGAAATGTGTAGTTGCCCTGCATACCCATTTCAACATAGGCGTATTTGTTGGCGGGGTTGGGTTGTACGCGTAAGGGGTCATTGGCGGTTTGTGCGGTAAGGCCGGTGGTGATGGTATCGCAGCCGCTGCCTATGAGGGGACCAAGGCGGTAATTGATTAGGTTGGGGAGGTTAAGCGCATCTAAACTAAGAACCGGTTGCCCACCACGAACAAACTCACAAGCAGTTCCTAGTTGGTCAGGATAATTTATCTTATGAAGAAAATAATAACCGCCATTCCAAGTGCAACCGTAAAGCTTACCATTCGGAGCCAGTTGGACAAACCCTATTTGCGAATAGTCTGAAGTATCTGCTCTGTACAACTCTACGGAGTCTTGTATATTAGAAGCATGCAAGTCATATTGATTTAAGTTAATGTTGGCGGATACAT
>CAISPD010000199.1 GCA_903887275.1 uncultured Mucilaginibacter sp. | reverse complement strand
TGTTAATTCGGCAAATGCGGTTTCCTTTTTATCTGCAAAAGCAAGATAACAGACACCTTTAAGCGTTGAAGCTGCCAGTATGGTGCCAAAAGTGCTTTCAGCAAAGTTATAATTGATCGCAATAGCTTTTCCGCCGTTCTTATATTCGGCGGGAGTCATGCCTTCTATCGTTACAAAAAGATCATGCAGCCTGCCGGTGCCTGAAAGCCCGGTCTCGTAAGTGGCGTCAAAGAGCGTGGCTTGTTTTTCTTTCAGTATATTTTTAGCGTATTCGACACTCAGGTATTGCAGGAATTTTTTCGGACTTACGCCGGCCCATTCTGTGAACAATCGCTGAAAATGGAAGGGGCTGAGGTGCACCTTTTCGGCAAGCTCGTCCAGATTAGGTTGAGCCCTGAAATTTGTATGGAGGTAATTGATCGCATCGGCTATACGCTGGTAGTTAATGCTGTTTTGTATGTCCATAATGCTCAATTTGATACTGCAAATTTAATCCGCTTAAAGTAGCTGGAAACCCGAAACTTGCTGATTTAATTTAAAAGGCCGATCGATATTATTATATTGCTTAATCATTTAATGCTTAAATATGAAAAAATTACTGTTCACCCTTGCCATAGCTTTTCTTTTTTGTTCTGCAGCGGTAGCCCAAAATAAGAATCTTACTGAATTTGGGGTTTATGTCGGGCTAAATAGTTCAACGGTTGAAAGCTCGGGCTCAAGTTCGGCCCAACCGGGTTCATATACCTACGGTTTTAATTTTGGCGTTTCGGCTGAGCATTATTTTTCGGAAGGCTGGAGTATAAAAATTAAGCCAACTTATGATCAAAAGGGCTGGGCTAACGGATTTCTGATACTTAATGACGGTACGGAAGTAGACGGTATAGATTTTCGTCTTAATTATATTACACTTCCTGTTTTAGCCAGCTGGCATTTCGGACAAACACGCAACTGGTACCTTAATTTCGGGCCCTATTTAGGTTTTCTTGCAAGCACTGGTGAATCGTCAAACAGCGGGACTGATATTAAATCGGCTTTTAATTCGGTCGACGGCGGTCTGGATTTTGGCATCGGTGTTAAAATACCACTATCAAATACAGCCAATTTTTTTGCGGAGTATGATGGTCAGGTAGGGTTTGCCAATGTGTTTACTCAAAACACAGGCGGGAGTTTTCAGAATGTTCGGTCCAGTATTAATATAGGATTAAGCTTTCCGTTGAAATAAGGGAGTATTGCCGGTTTAATAGGTTGCTATCCGTTAATGCTTTTTCTCATCCTTACAATGGGCAGTGTTTCACCATCGGGAAATTGAATTTTTATTTCTTCTAATTCGGTATACCCCATTTTTTTATAAAAAGGAACACCCGGTAGTGTAGCTCCCATTTCTATTTTCTTGAAGCCATTGTTAAGTGCAGCTTCTTCACATGCTTCAATCAGCATCTTACCCAATCCTTGCCTTGCTTTTTCCGGATCAACAAAAAATGCCCGTATTCTGGCAGCGTCAGTAAACGGGTTGAGTAATGGGTCAATGGTTGCTTTAAACTGGTCGCCGCCATAGAGCGTATTGCGTTTGCTCCAGCCTCCGCAGGCTACAATCTTTCCGTCTTCTTCTATTACAAAGTAAGTGCCATCGGCTATTAATTGTGTGTCTACACCAAATACATATTTTATGGCACTTTCGGTTTGTGATGGCGTGTAGTATGGTGTGCTCAAGCCACGTGCAGAGTTAGCAATCAAACGCTGAAGATGAGTTATATCCCCGGAATGAGCAACACGAATTTTAAAATGAATCACTTTAGTTCAGATAATTTGGAACCTGATACAAAATAACCCATTAAAGTAACGTGTGGTAAATATTATTTAAGTTTTTTATTGCATTTGGTACATCGGATAGTACTTCCTTCGCTGTTTTCCCAGGAATGGGCGCAGTTGTTTTTTAAATTTATCCTGGCGGTTACGTAACCGATACCTAATACTAGTACCAGTAATGAACTAAGGATGCAGACGAAAGCATACATGCAACTTTATTTAGTGTCGGGAATCAATAACTACGGGTCCCTTGCAAATAGTAACTTTTTTGTTACGGTATTGTTTGCAGGAAATGTTGTTTCCTGGTTTTCCAGACACAAAAATGGCAAAGCCCGAAATTGGTTTTTCGGGCTTTGTAGCAAAGTATAAAAGTTTTATGGTGTAAGTAAAACTTGAAAAAAATCGAATAGACAATATTAGCAGGCTGGCAAACGACCCATACCCTAGGAATGGATATAGCTTTTTAAATGCTCAATAGTTTCCAGATGCGTTAGAATGGTTTCTGTTACAAGGTCATTAATGGAAATGATACCGCAAAGTTTATCATTTTTAAATACAGGCAGGTAGCGGATATTATTCTCGCTCATTATATGCATACAGGTCTCCACCGAGTTTTCGGGAATTATATGTGGCAGGCCAGTACTCATAATTTCGCGAACGGTAGTTTCGTCGGACGATTTTCCCCTTAGGATAACTTTACGGGCATAGTCGCGTTCAGTTAATAAGCCCAGGTATTCACCATCTTCGGTTACGATCACCGAACCAATATTTTTTTCATCCATAAGATGAAGTGCATCCAATACTGAAGTCTTAGCATCAATACTGATGGCGGCGCCGCCCTTCCGGGCAAGGATATCCGAAACTTTTTTCATGTCGTATAATTTTTAGGGTAAACAGGCTTATAACCAAATATACAAAATCCATCAATAAAGCAAGCCTGATGCAATTGATTTTCAAATATTTATTTTAGCGTACTTAAAGCCTACATACGATGCGAATTTTCCGGTCAGTTTTCCCCCTTTTTCTCTTGTTTTATTGCGGAACGATTTCAGCGATGACTTCAGACAGTGGTCACTTTTTCAACTCTTTTGATCATAACCGAATATATTATGAAGTAAAAGGCGAAGGATCTCCGGTAGTGCTTATCCATGGTTTTACAGGAAATAGTCAGGGCTGGAAGCGTGGGAAATTGTACGGCGACCTGCAGGCGCATGGCTACCAGGTAATATTAATTGATTTGCGTGGCAATGGCAGATCAGATAAACCCCATACTGATAGCGCTTATGCCCAAAATGCAGAGGCTAAAGATGTGATGAGCTTGCTTACTTTTTTAGGCGTTAAAAGTTATGCAGCAGTTGGGTATTCGAGAGGATCGATCATTGTTTCAAGTTTACTTGTGCTGGATAAAAGAATAAAAAAAGCTGTTATGGGTGGCATGGGCGATGGTTACACCGATCCGCAATGGCCCCGACGCATACACGCTTACCTTTCAATAAAGGGGGATACTACATTTCATGATGTTGATGGTATGATGAAATATATCCATAGTCAGCATTTTGATATTGAATCCCTTGCCCTGCAGCAAAAGTGGCAACCATCAACAAGCCCAATGCAGTTGTTGGAAGTGAAAATACCCGTATTGATCATCAGGGGTACTGAGGACAAGGAGAATGGCTCTGAAACGGCATTGCAAAAGATGATACCGGGATCAAAGTTGCGCTATGTTCCCGGCGATCATAACACGGCCTTATCCAACAGTCAGTTTGCTGATGCAGTTCTCGATTTTCTGAAATAGCATTACGAAGCATTAAAAATTGTATCGTGGCGTATAAGTTGCCGTGTTTTTTTGCGTTCTTTTGAAAGCGATCCTAAAAGTAATCAATGAGGGCTGTTTTACCGGTAATATGTTGAAGTATATATTTTTGCCCTGTTTTGTTGCCATTTCAACGTTTTCTGTTGCACAAAAAGCAATTGACCGTAGAAGACAAATTGATACTGCCGGAAAGAAAGATCTGATCGACCTGGTTAAATCAGCTTTGCATATAAAACCTTTGTCTTTTGAACGGGAGCAGAAAAAGAAGGTTTACTTTTCGCTATTGCCAGTTTCCAGCACGATGCCAGGCGGAGGCAAGGCTCTTTTTACCACAACAACCGCCGGGTTTTACCTGGGTCCGCGCGACAGCACCTATATCTCTACCGTAACTTTTGCGCCTTACTTTAATTTTACCGGCAGGTTTGGTTTACCGCTGCGCTCGGGTATATGGACCAAAAACAATAGCTGGATCGTACAGGGTGATACGCGATTTCTGTTTTATCCTCAAAACACCTGGGGCCTTGGCGGGCAATCGCCGGAGTTTAACAAATTTGTGATCGATTATAAATATATCCGTTTTTACCAAAGTGCACTAAAGCGTATCACCCCCTATTTTTTTGCCGGCATCGGTTATGATATGGATTACTACATGGATATCGAAACCCGTGACCCGAACGCCCTTAGGAAATTTACCGGATATCTTTACGGTACTTCAACGGATAACAATTCATTTTCGTCGGGTATTACCGGGAACATACTTTACGATTCGCGAAATAACGACCTGAACCCATTGCCGGGTGTTTATGCAAATCTGATCTATCGGGTTAATGCCCGGGGTTTGGCCAGCAATGCCAACTGGCAATCACTTTATTTCGACTTGCGTAAATATGTATCCTTTGCAAATTCCGGCGAGAAGAACCTGCTTGCCTTCTGGGCCTATTACTGGACCACCTTTGGTTCGGGTGTGCCATACCTTAATTTGCCAAGTATTGGCTGGGATCCTTACCAGCATTCGGGCAGGGGTATCGAGCAAAACAGGTACAGGGGCAAAAGTCTGGCTTATTTTGAAACCGAATACAGGCGCGACCTGGTACCTAATGGTTTTTTGGGATTTGTTGTTTTTGCCAACGTAAACTCAGTCAGCTATCCCGATAATGATAATTTTAGTTACTGGCGCCCGGCAGGCGGACTTGGACTCAGACTCAAATTCAATAAAAGATCAGATACTAATATCACTATCGATTATGGTTTTAGTGAGGGATACCGGGCATTAATGGTTGGCCTCGGTGAGGCGTTTTGACCAGATCATTTCATTTTAAGAAAATAGCATCACTTGTTGCAAATGATCCAACATTGGAACGCCGCCGGGCGGATACCAATTAGAAACAGTGGGTTCAATATTAAATCCAGGTATTTTTCTGAAGTAAAATTTAAGGCTTGCTTAACAGTTTGATAACCTGCTTTTTTTTCTCAAGAGCCGGTTATCTGCTATTTTTGTTACCTAAAGAACTAAATATCACCGGTAACCGTTCTTATGACACTGTACATTAATAATTCTTCACCTTCAAACCAGGTATTAAGGAAGTTGCCTGTTTGCCCAAAATGCAAAGTTGAACTGGGGCATAGGGTTAGGCGTGCAGTACTATTTAAAACGCTGTTTAACTGGTTACCACTAAAAAGATATTATTGCTATAAGTGCCGCCAAAAGCACTATATCTGGTCGGGTTTGTAAATATGCCTGCCTTTCGGGCCCTTGATTTGGATTACTCATAATTTTATTACCTTTGCCCACCCTAATTATGAGTTTATACAAAGTTCATAAATTTTAAATTGGCTAGTACAATAAAACCGGAAAAGCTCCATTTCTGCCCACGCTGCGGATCCTCCTTTCATTACCAGTTGCATCGCAATTGGTTTTTAAAAAATGCTTTATTTTTTGTGCCTGTTCGCAAATTTTTCTGTGCCAAATGTCGTAGGGCAAGTTACGTAAGGGTTAACAGGGATACTGTTTCGGATACAATCGCAAAATCATAAGTGTATTCATTGGGTTACAAATTGTTCCCTGTTTTACGATAAACGCGGCAATTGCTGAGAATATTTGATGCACCCAAACAACAATATCGGGCGATAGCAATTTTATTTATTCACCTTTCCCTGCGTTTTCCTGCTGTAGACATGCTTTTAGCAAGCCAATGTCAATAATTTGATGGTGTTTCAAATAAAATTGGTACAACTATTGACATAAATCGCTTTTATGTCAAACAATTCATTTTATTAAGATGAGCAGGATTTTGGTGGTTGATGATAATGAGGATATACTATTAGTTATGAAACTCATACTTGAGGACTTTGGCTATGAAGTTATTACACTGGCTGATGGTAATTTGATATTTGACTTTATCCGCAAAGATCGCCCCGATCTGATATTGCTTGACGTAATGCTTGGAAATGCCGATGGACGCGAATTATGCCGTGAGATCAAGGAATGTGCAGAAATGCAGGATATCCCTGTGATCCTGGTTTCGGCAAGCCATCAATTGGTAGAATGTATCGGTCTGAATTCGGGCTCTCCGAATGATTTCCTGGCCAAACCCTTTGATATTTCAGACTTGTTGCAAAAAGTTGGTATTAACCTGACAGCCGCCTGAACCTTGATGGTTTAAACGCCCCCGAAGTGCCGATCAGCGCTGATATCTTTATATAAATATTGATTTATTTAACGTCCGGCAGTTTTAATTCCCTGTCTATTTTTTCGTCCCATAATAACTGCACATCCCTATCGCCGCCGTGATGGGTTTCATTGTCGTATCGCTTTTGCATGGTGGTTTCTTCCCGCAATGTCTCCAGGTACTGTTCGTTAATGTAACCATCATAGTTAAGGATCGGTAAATGCATTGCTATGAGTTTTTGCTTGAAGTGTTCAGCAACTATTTTGGCAATATCAAAGTGTCTTTGCTCATGGTTCAATGCGTAGTTATCCATTCCACCCCGGGCCCAGGAAGCACTTTTGGGCACATAAACCTTAATAGATAACATTAAACTGATCGATCCATTATCTACCCTGGTTTCTTCACTGTAGCCAATTCCCGGAAATACTTCGGCTTCTAAATTGCCGGCCCGGGGCTTGTCCTTAAAGTCGGCCCATGTTAATGGTCTTCGCCGCGTATAATAGATCGTATCCCCTTCAGGTTGCTCGGTAAAGTCGGTAAAGCTCAGCTTAATGGCCGTTGCCAGACGTATATCACTTAGTGCATGAATATTTATCCAATTATTGAAATAGTTTAATGCATTGATGATTCCCCGGCGGATAATAGTTTCCGTTTCGGCGTTTTGGTTGGGCGACCGGGTATATTTTAACCCTCCTTTATAAGCCAGCAATGGTGTAACTACGCCGTAATCAGACTGCAGGCCAAACCCAATTTCAAGTTCCATACTGCCAGCTATTTTGCCGTTCAAAAGACCGTTTTCGGATAAACTCAATTGCTTTAATGTCAGCAGGATTGGTCTTGCTGAGTTGTTTTGATCAAGATTGTATTGGATAAAGTTCTTTATGGCAAGTACATCGCCGCCCTTTAAATTAGCCGCCAATGTTTCAATGGCACCACCTTTTTTATGTCCGACAACCCTGGCCGTTGGTATTGTAACTTTACGCTCATCAACTATATCCGAAATATAAAACCGGGTAGGAGAAAAACCTATTTTTTCGTTTCGCAGCACAATTGAAGTATCGGGCATCTGCATTGCGCATAAACCGTTTACCCAAAAGAGGCAAAATTGTAAAAACAATAAAGTTTTAATTCGGTTAATGCTCATAATTAATGCAAAAAAGCAGGAGCGATTGTAATAAAAACATTACTAAGTTTTCCACAGCAATAATACGCTTGCAGCACAAGCGTTCCATAAATAAAAAGCGTTCTTCACATTTGTGAATTACTTGTGTGGATTGCATTTTTGCGTTATAACTAATTTCGCATAATATATCTAGCGCTATGAGTAAACTGAAATACGTAGGCCTGTTCGTTCTTTTAATTTACGCATTTACAACATCTGCCCAGCAAGACCCTTCGTTTCAGGTTTACCGCGGCTATCAAACTGCGATGGACCTGATGGCCAAAGGTAAATATGTTGCAGCTGCCGAACAATTTCGTCTCATTGAAAGATCAAAATTGTCAACTTCAACCCAGACTCAATACGAATCACAATTATCGCTGGTAAAAGAAAACGCCCAATATTACGAAGCATACTGTGCTTTGGAACTGGGAAATGATGATGCAGAGCATCTTTTCCAAAAATTCATTAAGGATCATCCCGAAAATCCACTTACCAAACTTGCTTATTTCCAAATAGGTACCTATTACTTTAAACAGGAAAAGTATAAAGAATCGCTTGAATGGTTTGAAAAAGTAGGCGCAGGCGATCTGAACGGTGAAGAAAATACAGAATACAAATTCAGAAAAGGGTACGCGTATTTTTCAACCAACGATTACGCCAAGGCTCAATTACTTTTTGGTGAGGTAAAAAACGCCGATTCGCAATACACCGTAGACGCTACCTATTATTTCGCTTACATCGCCTATCTGAATAAAGACTACCATTTAGCGCTGGTTAATTTCGAGCGCATCAAAAAATCAAAAAAATACGAGAATAGTTATCCATATTATATCACGGCTGTTTATTTTCTCGACCGCCGGTACAACGACGTACTCAGTTATGCGGTGCCGATTTTAAAGAATACCCGCCAGCAGCACGAGACGGAAATGCTGCGTATTGTAGCAGCTTCGTATTTTGCTAATGCCGATTATAAAAACTCGGTAACTTATTATAACCAATTTGAGGCTCAGGACAAGGGTCGCACCCAGAGTACACAGGATAGTTACCAGATGGGTTATGCCAATTATAAGGTAGCTAATTACGCTAAAGCAGCCCGCGAATTGGTAAAGCTGGTTGATCAGAATGATATCTACAGCCAGAATGGTAATTACACACTCGGCAATGTGTTTTTAAAAATGAATAATAAGCAAAGCGCCCGAAATGCTTTTTTTGTGGCATCGAAACTGAATTTTGATGCGCAGTTACAGGAAGACGCATTATACGAATATGCCAAGCTCTCGTACGAACTGGATTTTAATACTGCTGCGCTCGGTGCCACCCGTTTGTATTTAAAAAATTATCCGGGTTCGGTCAGGACAGACGAAGTTAAAACTTTGTTGGGTGAAGAGTTACTTAACTCGCACAATTATAAAGAAGCCGTAGATATTCTGGAGCCTATTCCTAACAAATCGGCCAGTGCAAAAACAGCCTATCAAAAAGTAACCTATTATCGCGGACTCGAATTTTACAACGAAAGGGCGTTTGAAAATGCCATCGGTATCTTCCTGCGTTCGCTTAAATATCCGATGGACAAAAAAGTGCAGGCACTTACAATTTATTGGATGGCTGAAGCTGGTTATGAGGTGCGCAAATACGGAGAATCGGTAGAGAACTTTGAGCGTTTCCTTGATTTGGATATTGCCAGCGAACTGCCGGTTTATAACTACGCGCATTATGGCTTAGGCTACGCTGCATTTGGTGCCGAACAATACCGCAAGGCGGCAACCTATTTTGAGAAATTTTTAAAGGGTGGAGAAACAGATAAAAATACAATCAACGATGCCGTGACCCGCCTGGGTGACAGTTACTTTGTGCTTAAAAGCTACTCACAGGCACGCGAATATTATGATCGGATCATTGCACAGCACAGTAAGGGCGAAGATTATGCTTTATTTCAACGAGGGATGATACAGGGTTTACAGGGAAATCCGGATGCAAAGATCAATACCCTTACGGACGTACTCAACCTGTTTCCTAATTCTGATTATGCCGATGATGCTTCATTTGAGATAGCTTACACTTATTTCCTCAAGAATGACGGCACTACTGCCAAAGCTGATCTGTTATCGATGATTGAAAAATATCCGCACAGCAGCTATATACCAAGGGCCCTGGTAACGATGGGTTTAATTGACTACAATGGAGGTAATGATGATCAGGCGATCTTATCTTTCAAGAAAGTAATTGCCGATTACCCATCCACAGATGAAGCTAAACAGTCGCTGAAACAGATTGAAAAAATTTATACCGATAAAGGCGACGCCCAAACATTTATCACTTATGCGGCTTCAACACCTATAGGTAATTATTCGGCTTCTGAGCAGGAAGGAATTATGTTCAATGCAGCTAATAGTCTTTATTTACGTGGCGATGCAGCAGGGACAGTTCAGGCGGTTAGTGCTTATTTTGATAAATTTCCAAACAAACCTATTTACGATAAGCAGGCCCGGTTTATACGGGCTGAAAGTTTAGTTGCACTGGGCAAACCCAATGATGCCGTGCCAGACTATAATGTGATATTGAACGACTGGACAAGTGCTTACACGGAAAAATCGCTTATCAGTATGGCAAAATTATACCTCGCACAAAAACGTTATAACGATGCCATCGTTTACCTGAAGAAACTGGAGACCACATCTGAGTATAAAGCGGATTATTCATTTGCCATCAACAATTTGCTGTTATGCTATGCGAAGATGAACGCACCTGATGACGCGCTTAAATATGCGCAACTGGTACGCGAATATGAAAAATCATCGCAGGAAGATAAGTTCAAAACAGGCCTTTATGCCGGTTTAGCTTATCTGCAAAAGGGCGATACCACAGCAGCGATAAAACAGCTCGACTATACCATTGCCAATACCAAAACCATAGATGCGGCTGAAGCCAAATATAATATTGCCAACATTGAATACCGCAGGGGCAAATACAAAGCATCGCAAAAAACCTGCTTCGACCTGGTAAAAGAATTGCCAAACTACGATTATTGGGTAGCTAAAACATTTATTCTGCTTTCAGACGATTACGTTGGTTTGAAAGACGATTTTCAGGCTAAGGCAACATTGCAGAGTATAATTGAGAACTACAAAGGCAACGACGATATACTGCAAACAGCACAGCACAAATTTGAGCTGCTTGGAGGTGCTAAACGCAAAGTGAAAATAGACTCTGGCATACAGCAAAAATCGGCCCCAGACACTATAGACGATGCCAAACAGGATACAACCAGGAACAACTAAGCATAAAGGATAAGACAAATGAGATACAAAAATATATTTACGTTTTTTGCCTTAGCAATGGTATTCTTTGTTGCATCTGCCGACGCGCAAAACAAAACTAAGGATAAGAAAAAAGCAGACAAGACCAGCAAACCTGCAAATAAACCTGCCGTTAAACCAGCCCCGGTTAAGGCTGCAGTAAAAAGTACCGCTGCCGACACAACTAAGAAAGGCGGCGCCGCCAACGGGCAGAACGGCAATAGTTTATCGGAAGAAATTGTGGTAACCACTGCCTATAAGCCGGTTTTGGCCGATGCTGTTAAAATACGTTTGAATCCGGATTTATCAGACAAAACGCCGTTCAAAGCACCACTTACCTATGTTACACTTGATAAGCGGCTTGAACGAAATACTGATATCAGGCAGCTTGAACCGATGAAGATGCCTAAGGAGGAAGATTCAATTCCGTCCAATAATTATGCGCGTATTGGTTTAGGAAATATCAAAACCACATTTGGCGAACTTTATGTCAATAATGGGCAGGATCAGGCATTGCAGATAGGTGCTTTTGCGAAACACTTTGGACAGAGCGGCAGCATTAACCGGCAGAAAGAGATCAGGGACGAATTGGGTGGTTTTGTAAAAGGTATAACCGATGAAAATACTTTTTCGGCACGTATCAACTACCAGCGCTTGGGGACCGATTTTTATGGCTTTAATTTTACTAATCCTCCGGGATCGTTCAATCCTGCGGCACAGCATTTCAATACGATCGGTTTAGAAGGCGAGATCACCAAAAATTATAAGGGTGAACCCAATGAACTTACGTATGCAGTAAAATTAGATGGTTATATCTGGAATAATGCATTCCAGGCCCATGAAAACAATATTGTATTGACCGGATTTTTGAATGAGACCATCCAGCAGTTTTATGCCGGACTTGGTGCTTCACTCGACCTTGGTACGCAAAAGGATAGTCTCTATTCCTATAACAACAGCATCCTGCGCCTAAATCCTTACCTTAAATTTGAGGGTGAAAATTATAAGATAGATGCAGGTTTGAATATCGCTAAGGAGTTTGGATTTTCGCAGCGCATATTTGTATTCCCTGCAGCAAAACTTGAATACCAGGTGATACCTAAATACCTGCGCATTTTTGCAGAAGTTGCCGGCGATGTTAACCGCACTTCTTTACGCGACCTTGCTAATGAAAACCCTTTTATCGGACAAAATATTGATATTTTAAATTCAGTTGATAAATTGGATCTGAGTCTGGGTTTAAAAGGCACTATTACTCCAGGCCTGGGCTTTAAAGCTACCATTTTCAGTAATAGTGTTAAAAATCTGCCTTTGTTTGTAAGCAACTTCAATGCTACAGGTATCAATAATAAATTTGCGGTGATTTACGATGGCGGCAATGCCAGGATCACCGGATTTAATGGTGAACTCGATTTCAGGGCTTCGGCATATTTTGATATTTTCGGACGGGTTGAGTTCAGGAGCTATACCCTCGCAACGGAAACAGATCCCTGGAACCTGCCGAAGTTTAAACTAACTACCGGGGCAACGGTACATATCACCAAAAAATTGAGTGTAAACGGTACGCTGCTTTATCGTGGAAGTACATTTGACCGTATCATTACCTCAGTTCCACCGGGACCTTCAACTAAAAACATTGTTTCGATCAATGGCTTTGCTGACCTGAGCGGAGGCGTAGAATATAAAATAACAGATCGCTTATCGATTTTCGGCCAGGTAAATAATATCCTCAATACTACAAATCAGGTTTGGTTATACTATCCTAACTACGGATTTAATATATTTGGAGGTGTTGGTTTTCATTTTTAAAGGTAGTTTTAGACCGTATAATAGTAGTTTGGGATGGATTTAGCCATTTATATCAATGAATTATTAGGTTTAAACGGCGAGGTAAACGTACCCGGAATAGGCTTTTTTAGTCAAAAGCGAATCAGTGGCTATTACAGCGATAGCGAAAATAAGTTCTATCCGCCTCGTCACGAGATCGTTTTTGATGCCCAGCCGAGGGAGAATGACGGTTTGGCCGACTATATTTCTCAGAAAAAAAAGATATCACCTGCTTCAGCTAAATATTTTATCGAAAAATACGCTGCCGGATTAAAGCAGGAAGCTACTATTCAGGGTACGGCAATAACGGGCCTCGGACATCTGTTTTATGAATATTCGACCCTTACTTTTAAGGCTGATAAGGCTGCAAGCGGCAATGATCCTGCATTTTATGGTTTAACGGCCGTAAAGGCCCAGCCTGTAGCAAAACAGCCTGAAGTGTCAGCAGATCCGCAAATTGCGCCACCAGCGCCGGTGGCAGATCCAATACCCGAACTGAAAGAAACAAGCGAGGAGCAATTAAAACCAAGGTTTGATCCGCCGCCGGTCTACCAGGAAGAGGAAGAGCCGGAAGAAGAAAAGAAAAGTATTACCTGGATCATTATATTACTGGTTGTCATTATTGCGTTATTATGCTTTGGAGTTGCTTACCAGTATAAACCGGAGTGGTTTGGCAAATCACGGTCTGTAGATACTACCATCATTATCAAAGGTCCGCCGCCGGTGGCTAAAAAGTTGGATACCAATAAAATTGCAAAAAAAGATACGCCGGTTAAGCAGGCAGCTATTGATACTTTTGGTCAAACCCGGTATGAGATTCAGGCTGGCGCTTTTAAAACACTTAATAAAGTTAACGCGCTGATCAGCGAATACCAGAAACTGGGTTTGCAACCACGTTTGCTAACCCATACCACCGGAACGCTCCATAAGATAACACTGGGAACCTATTTCAATCAGGACGATGCCATAAGGGTAGAGGACAGTATTAAAAAGATCCCGGGCATTAATTCACACGATATTTCAATTATACCATACAATCCAATAAAAGTAAAATGATGCTATTAGCAATAATTACAGACACGGTTCATTCATTGACCGATACCGCAAAACACCTGCCACAGGTAGCCACTCAGGACGACCTTCGTTTTGGCGATCTATTAGTAAAAGGCGGTTTGGTGATGGTGCCGATCGGCTTGTTGTTTGTACTGGCCCTGATCATATTTTTTGAACGTTATTTTACTATTCGAAAAGCAGCTAAAGACGAATCAAATCTGATGAGCCAGGTGCGTACCAGCATACTGACCGGTAAACTCGATTCTGCTATCGCGATATCCCGCAACAGTAACTCGGCACTTGGCCGTATGTTGCAGAAAGGTTTGCTGCGCATTGGGCGCCCTATCAAAGAAATTGAAGGTGCGATAGAAAACATAGGCAAAATAGAAGTTTCCAAGCTGGAAAAGAACATTACCATTCTGGGTATTATTGCAGGTATAGCACCGATGTTTGGCTTCCTGGGTACCATTTATGGTGTAATCAAGATATTTTATGATATATCTAAAACCGATAATATCAGCATGGGCGCCATTTCTGGTGGTTTGTATGTAAAAATGGTGACTTCGGCTGCCGGTTTGATGGTAGGTATCATTGCCTATGTAGGCTATCATATCCTGAATATGATGGTTGATAAGGTGATCCTGAAACTGGAAACTGATGCTATTGAATTTATTGATCTGTTAGAAGAACCGGGCAAATGAATTTAAGAAAAAGACACGGGCGCATATCGGCCGAGATTCATACCTCGGCAATGAACGATATCATGTTCTTCCTGCTGCTGTTTTTCCTGATCGCCTCGGCTATTACCAACCCGAACGTGATCAAGTTATTGCTTCCTAAATCATCTTCCGGACAATCGGTTTCAAAGAAAACTATTTCTGTTACCATCAGTCAGGATTTAGTTTACACGGTAAACAACAAACCGGTAAAAATTGAAGACATGCAGCAGACGCTTTTAGGCTATAAGGGTCTGGCTACTGAGCTAACCATTGTATTATCAGTTGATCGTACGGTAGCCATACAAAATGTGGTCGAGATCATGGATATCGCTCAAAAATTAAATATTAAAATGGTTTTGGCAACAGAACCGAAAGGGAAGTAGGGGATTAGGCATTAGGGATTGGTCATTTGGCATTGGGCAATAGCTCTCGCCAACCGCCACCCACCACCCACCACAGCAGAAGAAAATGGATTTTCAGCAACGCGAGGAAAATAACTATCCGAAAGCATTTTTGGCAACGGGCATCATTGTGGCCCTGTTTGCCTTGCTTTGCTATTATATTGTGGTGTTTACCAGCGTGCCACCACCCGAAATGGGTACAGGCGGTATTCTGGTAAATTATGGCACATCAGATCAGGGGATGGGTAGCGATTATATGAGTACCGAGGAGCCTTCAATTGCCGAAAAGGCTAATCACACCCGACCAACTAAAGTAACACAAGCTCCACCAACGCCCCAAAAATCGCAGGAGGATCTCAGCGACAAAAAAGTTGTTACCCAAAATACGGAGGATGCGCCCGAAGTTAATGCAAACTCAAAAGTGAGCAGCAAGGCCGTTGCAACCCAACCTGTACCCAAACCAGCAAAACCTACCGTAAACCAAAATGCCTTGTATAAAGGCAAAAGCAATGGTGGTACCGGCGAAGGCGATGGCAATACCAATACGCCCGGCAACCAGGGCAAACCTACAGGATCAACTCTGGCAAATAATTACAATGGCACAGGTTCGGGCAATGGAGGGAATCTGCAGATGGCTCAGCGAAATTTCGTTAGTCCGCCAAAAGTTAACGACTCACACCAAAGCCAGGGAAAAGTAGTGGTAGAAATACATGTAGATAAGCAAGGTAATGTAATTTCGGCAACCGCAGGTGCCAAAGGAACCACAATAAGCGATAACAATCTGCTCCAAAAATGCCAGAATGCCTGCCTTAACGCTAAGCTAAACGCGCTCGAATCCGCCCAGGAAACACAAATTGGTTATGTTACCTTTGTGTTTAAATTACAGTAGGGTTTCCGTACTTAAACAATAGTCAATGGTTTATAGACCATGGTTTTTTGTAGTTTTGCAGGTCGGAATTTGATAATTCAATAGTCGATGGACTATGGACCACCGGCCATCGACCCCAAAACAGATGAACTACCAACAAACACTCCACTACCTGTACAGCCAGTTACCCATGTTCACGCGGGATGGTCCTTCGGCATTTAAAAAGGACCTGGGCAATACGCTGGCATTATGCAGTCGTTTAGATAACCCGCAGCATAAATTCAAAACAGTACATGTTGGCGGAACTAATGGTAAAGGTTCAACTTCGCACATGCTGGCAGCGGTTTTACAGGTAGCAGGCTTCAAAACCGGTTTATATACCTCACCCCATTTAAAAGATTTCAGAGAACGTATCCGCATAAACGGAACGATGATCAGCGAACAATTTGTAATTGAGTTTGTTGCAAAACATAAAGCCGATTTTGAAGAAATAAAACCTTCTTTTTTTGAAATGACCGTAGCCATGGCATTCGATGCCTTTGCCCGCGAACAGGTCGACATTGCTATTATTGAAGTAGGGCTTGGCGGCAGGCTCGATTCAACCAATGTGATCAGTCCTCTTGTATCTGTCATTACCAATATAGGCTGGGACCACATGAATATGCTGGGTGATACATTGCAGCTGATCGCCGGCGAAAAGGCAGGTATCATTAAGCCGCATACGCCAGTGATCATTGGCGAATACCAACCCGAAGTGTCGCAGATCTTTATCGATAAAGCAAAGTCGGTTGAAGCCCCCATAAGTTTCGCATCAGAGGAATGGAGTTTGGAAGAGAAAGGAGAAAGGAGAAAGGAGAAAAGTTTGGCGGGTTTAGCAATAACTGTAAAAGATTCAGAACTCCGGACTCAGGACTTAAGACTCGATCTTACCGGTACTTACCAGCTTAAAAACGTAAAAACAGTGCTATCAGCTGTTGCGGAATTAAGGCGACAGGGGTTTGTTATTTCGGATGAGCAAGTAGCTATTGCATTGAGCCAGGTAAGCAAGCTGACCGGTTTACGTGGACGCTGGGATATATTGAGTCATGACCCTGCAGTTATTTGCGATACCGGGCACAATCCGGAAGGTATAACGGAGGTATTGCAGAATATCCAGGGCACTACTTACGATCAACTACATTTTGTGAT
>CAISPD010000198.1 GCA_903887275.1 uncultured Mucilaginibacter sp. | reverse complement strand
GGGTTTTAAAAAAAATTGAAGAATAAAGCATTGTTCTGGTGATTTTTATTCATTTTTTCGATCGGAATGCATTATTTTATAAGATAGGATCGCTTTTTATGCTCAAAAAGCATTTTTTTTCATCGGTTTAAAAGATTACCTGGCCGAAACTTTCCTTTTAACATTGTTTTGCATTTTTGTGGCTTGCATTGATTATTAGTTATGTCTATAAAAACAAAGGCTGCAATTCCGGAATTGACTTCATCGCTTTTATGGGTTATGGCTATTGCCACGGGTTTAATTGTTGCCAATTTATATTATAACCAGCCACTTTTAGTTTTAATGTCAAAAACGTTCATTGTTAGTACCGGCAAAATTGCTCAGGTATCTGTAATGACCCAGGTTGGCTATGCTACAGGTATGTTGTTAATTGCGCCATTGGCAGATATGAAAAGACGCAAGCAATTGATACTTGTTTGCCTTGGGTTTGCCATCCTTGCCTTAATGGGAGCAGCACTGGCTCCAAATGTCAACCTATTGATCCTGGCCAGTTTTCTGATCGGTGTATTCTCGCTCATACCACAAATGCTGGTACCAATGACGGCGCACCTGGCGAAGCCCGAGGAACGAGGGCGGAAAATTGGTTTTGTTATGGGAGGTCTGCTTATCGGTATATTGTTATCGCGTACCCTGAGTGGCGAAGTTGGCAGGTATTTAGGCTGGGAGGCGATGTTTTTTATAGCCGCCGGAATTATGATCATAATTTGGGTAGTGCTGTTTTTTATGTTGCCTGAAGTAGAACCGCACTATACCGGAACATACCGGTCGTTAATGGTTTCGATGCTTACCCTAATCAAAGATGAGCCTATTTTACGTATCGCTGCTTTCCGGGGAGCTTTGTGTTTTGGATGCTTTATGGCTTTCTGGAGTACACTTACCGTATTACTAAGTCAGAACCTTGGGCTGGGGAGCGATGTTGCAGGTTGGTTTGGTATCTTTGGCGCTGTGGGGGCGATCGCTGCAGGTGTTATGGGTAGGTTAAGTGATAAGGGTAATTCTTATAATTTGTCGGCGTTTACATTAGCTTTGATCTTGATTTCCTTTGTGATATTTATTTTTTCGGCCTACAGTTTAATTGGATTGGTTATCGGTGTTATTGTACTGGATGCCGGAGTTCAGGCTACCCATATTTCTAACCAGTCGCTGATCTATGCGCTCAAGCCCGAAGCACGCAACCGGATCAATACAGTTTACATGGTAAGTTATTTTATTGGCGGAAGTTTGGGAACTTATATCACCGCTATTGCCTGGAGTAATTACCATTGGACTGGAGTATGCCTGGTAGGGATCGGATTGTCATCAATTGCTATTGCGTTCCATTTCCTTTTTAAAGAAACCGTATTGAGATCACGGCGGCAGGTTTGATCAAAACAAGCTTTTATTCAGCTGTTTACTTATCCTCGCTATTTCTACGCTTTGTTCTATCGTTAACAAAAAATATTTTTTTCTCTTTCGACTTTACCTTGGGCTGTTTCTGTAGTCTATTGTTTTATAAGTGGGATAATCAGGTATGTAGTTTGAATTTAAGAATTCAGTACTAAAATTGAATAAAAATGCCACCCTCAATTGATGTTTCGAATAAAAATTTAAACATAAGCAAACCCTGCCGGGGGGAAATCCGTATATATAGATAATTACGCTAAACACCTTAAAACGAAAACTTTATGAAGAGCCATAAAAAATCATCTACCACTAAGCTGGTTACCCGATTTGACAATGAACTGAGAATGCTTTTATTGAATGACTTGAATAGTGTGAAAGGGTTGAAACATCAACACTCCGTAGTAAATTCCCAGGCAAGGGCACAATCACGTTTGTCCATAGCCTGAACGATATAAATACATCTACCTGGTAAATTTTGAATAAAGTGAGAGGTTTTTTAAGGCCACGTTTTACGTGGCCTTTTTTTGTGTCGTATACCGAACGATAAGCGCAGCTGCCCGGTCGGACGCGCCTGGTGTCCCCATTTTGCTATGCAATATTTCATACTCATCCAGCATTTTTTGTCGGCCGGAGTTATCCAGGCTAATTTGTTCTAACTCCTTTATAATCTTTTCAGGATTGCAATCTTCCTGGATCAGTTCGGTAACAATTTTCTTATCGACAATAAGATTTACCAGTGATATGAATTTGATCTTTACCAGCATACGTGCGATGGTAACACTTACAGCCCCGCCTTTATATAAGACCACTTCTGGGACTTTAAATAATGCAGTCTCTAATGTTGCAGTACCTGAAGTGACCAGAGCAGCATAGGCATTTTTCAGCAAATCGTAAGTGCTATCAAATACTACGGGGATATCGCTATTATCTAAATATTGGTCGTAATAAGCACGATTGAACGAGGGTGCTCCGGCCACTATAAAACGAAAGCTGGGGAAGCTTTTTGCAGCAGCGAGCATATCAGGCAGCAGGCGACTGATCTCCTGTTTCCGGCTTCCTGGCAAAAGCGCAATTATCTTTTTATTGTTGGGATTATACTTTTGATTGAAACCATTGTCGGGCTTAAATGCAGCAATAGCATCGAGCAGTGGATTGCCAACATAATCAACGGGCATATCCCAGCTTTTGTAAAAATCAACCTCAAAAGGCAGGATACAAAACATATGGTCCACCACCCGTTTTATACGCAATACACGTTTCTGATTCCAGGCCCATACCTTAGGTGAAATATAATAGCAAACTAATATGCCCTGAGATTTTGCAAATTCAGCTATCCGCAGATTAAAGCCGGGGAAATCAATAAGAATCAACACATCGGGTTGCCAGGCAGCAATGTCTTTTTTACAGGCCGCCATGTTTTTTTTTATCGTCCGAAGGTTTGTTACTACCTCCAAAAAGCCCATGAATGCCATTTCGGCATAATGCTTTATTAAATCGCCTCCCTCTGCCAGCATCTTATCACCACCAAAAAAGCGGAAAGCGGGTTGCGCGTCCCTTTCTTTCAGGGCCCGCATCAGATTAGCGCCATGCAGATCGCCGGAAGCTTCACCGGCTACGAGGTAGTATTTCAAAGCCTTAAATATTAAACTTCCAATTATTTAGTATTGGGATAGCATGGTGTGCTGTCATATCAAATTGTACCGGAACTACCGAAACATATTGATGTTCAAGTGCCCAAACATCGGTTTCTTCGCCGGTATCATTTAATTGAAATACACCTGTGAGCCAATAATATGGCCGGCGATGAGGGTCCATACGTTCGTCGAACTCCTCGGCCCATTTTGCATTGGCCTGGCGGCAAATTTTGATGCCTTTAATGTGTGGTGTGGCCGGAAAATTAACATTCAGCAAGGTGGCTGGCGGCAATCCGTTTTGTAATACCTGTTGTGCAATTTCCCTGACGTATTTGCGACAATGACTGAAATTGGCCTGCAACGTATAGTCATCGAGCGAAAAGCCAATGGATGGGATACTTTCGATCGCGCCTTCAACGGCCGCTGACATGGTGCCTGAGTATAAAATATTGATCGAATTGTTCAAGCCATGATTGATGCCTGATACGCAGAGGTCGGGTTTCTTGCCTTTGAATATCTTGTTTACGGCTAGTTTAACACAGTCGACAGGCGTCCCCGAGCAGCGGTAACTTTCGATGCCTTCGTAAATGTCCACCTTGTCCAGCCGTAGCGGACTACCGATAGTTATGGCATGCCCCATACCCGATTGCGGACTATCAGGTGCTACTACTACAACCCGGCCCAGTTCGCGCATTACTTCCATTAATGCTTTGATCCCAGGGGCAGTAATACCATCATCATTTACTACCAATATTGTGGCTTGGTGACTGCTTTTCATTTTATGCAAAATTAGTTATAATTGATCACGCTTACTGCTGAAAAGAAGAAATATACCGTTGAAGATTATTTGCTGCTGGAAAAAGGTGCGCCTTTTCAGTTAATAAATTGTGATTTAGTTAGGTCACCATCGCCTACGCCAGAACATCAAATTATTTCGGGAATACTTTTAGTGTATTCTCTAATTTCCTGAAACAGTCGAATAATTATGGAATCGTTTTGTACGCCCCAGTAGATGTTTGTTTAAACAAGGGTAATGTATTTCAACCCGATTTGCTATACATTTCAAACGAAAGAAAGCAGGTATTTGTTAAGGATAGAATTGAAGATGCCCCTGATCTTGTTATCGAGATTTTATCTCCGTCAAATGCTTACTATGATTTGATGCAGAAAAAAGATATTTATGAGAAAT
>CAISPD010000197.1 GCA_903887275.1 uncultured Mucilaginibacter sp. | reverse complement strand
CTTTCGGATTACAAAACGACTAAATTTTCATAAATTTACCCCTTTAAACTACCATGTCAAAAATAGCCCTCGTTACAGGAGCAACATCCGGAATTGGTGAAGCCTGTGCCCACGTATTTGCCCGCGAACGTTACGACCTGATCCTTACCGGCCGGCGTGCAGACCGCCTCGAAAAAATCGCAGCTCAGTTAATAGCCGAATACAATGTTAAGGTGAAGGTACTCGAGTTTGATGTGCGCGATCGTGAAAGCGTATTTGCAAAGCTGGAAGAACTTACAGAAGATTGGAGAAAAGTTAATGTGCTTGTAAATAATGCCGGTTTGAGCCAGGGACTTGATCCAATTCAGAACGGTAATATTGACGATTGGGAAACCATGATAGATACCAATATCAAAGGCTTATTGTACGTTACTAAAGTGGTATCAAACTGGATGATCAGTAATGGTTTCGGTCATATTATCAACCTGGGCTCAATCGCAGGTAAAGAGGTTTACCCTAATGGTAACGTTTATTGCGCCAGCAAATATGCTGTCGACGCATTGAGTAAGGGCATGCGGGCCGATTTGCTGCCCTACGGTATCAGGGTAACTGCGGTACACCCCGGCGCCGTTGAAACCGAGTTCTCTGTAGTGAGATTTAAAGGCGACGAGGCCAGGGCAAAAAAAGTTTATGATGGCTTCGAACCTCTGGTGGCTGTTGATATTGCTGAAACCATCTGGTTTGCTGCATCCAGGCCCGCCCATGTAAACATCAATGAATTAACCATTATGCCAACGGCACAAGCAAGCGCTACAAATATTTTTAGAAAATAGTCCGAAAGTCCGCATCCCGATAGCTATAGGGACCGAAAGAGAGCTGCCAGGGAGTTTGTTTTAGATAAAATAGTCTTAGTTTTGAAAAAAGATCAAACCGCTCAACCATCTTATCATAGAAATACCCAAAACATACTTTCCGACTTTCAACTTCAAAAAAAACTCACTCACTCATTCACTAATTCACACATAATTAATGCCATGTCACTCATCAACCAAATAGATCAGGATATCAAGCAAGCCATGCTGGGAAAGCAGGAAGCCAGGTTAAGAGGCCTTCGTGCTATTAAATCAGCCTTGTTGCTGATGCGGACCGAAAAAGGAGCGTCGGAAGAGATCTCGCCTGAGGCTGAGATCAAAGTGTTGCAGAAATTGATCAAACAACGTAAAGAATCTGCAGATATTTACCTTGGACAAAAACGTGAAGACCTGTATAAAATTGAGGCGGAAGAAATTGAAGTGATCGAAGCATATTTGCCAAAGCAGATGGATCGTGCCGAGATCGAGGCCTCCCTTAAAGCCTTGATCACCCGCGTTGGTGCAACGTCTATCAAGGATATAGGCAAGGTGATGGGAGCTGCAAACAAAGAATTAGCAGGTAAGGCAGATGGACGGACAATATCAGAAGTAGTTAAAGAATTATTAAATTGAACAAATAAATCGCATTATTGCTTGCAAGTAATTTTCAATAGACTATTTTTATAGCGAAGAAAATAATAACTGTACTCCGATTATTGTGGTACAAATAAGTTGAATGCGTAGCTTTTACAAGGGTTTTTATGGATTTCGTGCTTAAAGAGGAAAACGGATTTAGTTATATCGATGAGGGCGAAGGCGAGGTATTGCTGCTGTTGCATGGGCTGATGGGAGCGCTTAGCAATTGGGAAATGGTGATCAATGAGTTTAAGAATGATTACCGTATCATTATTCCGATGCTGCCTATTTATGATCTTCCGCTGCTGACCACCGGGGTAAAAACATTGGCCAAACATGTGCACCGCTTTGTAACTTATATGGGCCTGCGTAATTTTACCCTGCTTGGCAATTCTCTGGGCGGACATGTGGGGCTTATCTATTGTATCAATCATCCGCAGCCGGTGAAAGCACTTGTTTTAACCGGAAGCTCGGGTTTATATGAAAATGCCTTTGGTGGCTCGTTCCCGCGCCGCGAGAGCTATGATTTTGTGAAAGAAAAAGTAGAATACACTTTTTATGACCCCAAAACAGCGACAAAAGAATTAATTGATGATGTTTTTAAAACCATTAATGACCGAAATCGCGTAATAAGAATATTGGCGATGGCTAAATCGGCCATACGACATAATATGGGTAAGGAGCTTCATAAGATCCATATACCGGTTTCGTTAATTTGGGGAAAGAATGATAAAATAACGCCGCCGGAAGTTGCTGTTGAATTTAAAAACCTGTTGCCCAATGCCGAATTACATTGGATTGAGCAATGTGGACACGCGGCAATGATGGAACAGCCCGAAGCCTTTAATAGATTGTTGAGAGCTTTTTTAGAACGAGATAAAATAAAAGTATAATATGCTTGCAATTGAGCTGATAGCCAACGCCATCCCACCGGTATTTGCCGCTGATACCATTCAGCGGGTATTGGATAGAATGGCGGAATTTAAAGTTAGCCATCTGCCAGTTGTAAATAAAGATCAGTTTTTAGGACTCATTTCAGAAAATGACCTGATCGAAGCAAGCGATCTGCAAACCCCCATTGCTGCGCTTAAGTTATCGCTTGTTAATCCCTACGTACACGATGAGCAGCACATTTATGATGTGATCAGGTTGTTTTACGAGCAAAGGCTGACCGTTGTGCCTGTACTTGATGCCAAAAACGCTTACCTGGGCCTGATCTCAATCAACGCGATGAACGAATATTTCGCCAAACTGACTTCCGTTTCGGAGCCCGGGGGTATAATCGTTCTCGAGATCGGCAATAAAAACAACTCTTTGGCCCACATGGCTCAGATCGTTGAGTCGGACAATGCTCAAATTTTGAGCTCCTATGTCCGTACATTCCCGCATTCAACCAAAATTGAGGTGACCTTGAAAGTTAATAAGGTTGATATTTCAGCTATTATTGCAACTTTCATGCGTTATGAATACGATGTTAAAGCAACTTTTAATCATGTCGACGAAAACGATGGTTCAAAAGACCGCTACGATTCGTTAATGAACTATCTCAATTTATAATTCGCTTTAGCCATTAGTTCGTAGAATCCTTACTTTTACAGCATCAACAAACCATGCACTATGGCTATCAACTTTGATCCATCAACCATGAACTATTAAAGCATGAGAGTAGCAATATATGGCAGGCCCTTTAACGACCAGGCAGTAATACCCTATGTGCAGCAGGTTTTTGACAACCTCGATCAGCACCATGCCGAAATATATGTTCACAAGCAGTTGTTTGATTACCTTGAAGGTAAAATAGTAAACGTTAAGTACGAACTGCTACAGGACGATAGTTTTATCCGCAGCACCATTGATGTGTTTTTTACACTGGG
>CAISPD010000196.1 GCA_903887275.1 uncultured Mucilaginibacter sp. | reverse complement strand
TTGGAATATTGTATTTTAAAGCTGCTGCCTTTGCCGAAAGTTTATTACCCATTACCTCCATTGCTTCCGGCGAAGGTCCGATCAGTATCAAACCAGCCTCGCGTACCATACGGGCAAAGGCTGCATTTTCGGAAAGAAAACCATAGCCAGGATGAATTCCTTCGGCACCGGTTTGTTTACAGGCTGCAATAATTATTTCGCCAACAAGATACGATTGGCTCGAAGGTGCCTCGCCAATATAAATCGCCTCATCAGCATAGCGTACATGGAGTGCTTCACGGTCGGCTGCCGAATATACCGCAACCGTTTTTATTCCCATTTCCCGGGCAGTTCGCATCACACGGATAGCTATTTCGCCACGGTTGGCAACCAAAATTTTCTGCATAACAACAAATGTAAAAGATTTAGCGTGAATGCCGCAAAGCAGGCCTGCATCAAGTTTTTAAATGCTCGATCACAATACCGGCCATTTCTTTAAAATAAAAATCCCAGTCGTAAGTAACGTTAACATTTGGCACAAAATAGTCCATTACCCATAATGGCGCATTGCCTGCCATATAATCAGCGGGATAAGGAATTACCTCTATGTTTTTCTTGCTGAACAAATATAAGGCGCGCCGCATGTGGAAGGCTGAGGTAACCAATAAATAAGGCGGCTTCAAATGGGCACTATCCAAAAGTTGCTTCGTAAAAATGGCATTTTCATTGGTGTTGGTCGACTTTTGTTCGATCAGGACCGCAGAATCCGGGTAATGCATTTCGAGTAATTTCTTTTTTACCCAGAGTGCCTCCGTAAACTGCTTTGCATTTTTGTCGCTGTTTCCTCCAGACATAACAATATGCCCAACCCTGCCCGAGCTTTGCAAATACATCCCTTCGATCAAACGATCGCTGTGATCTGCAAAATACCCTTCATGCTGAAAATTCTCATTGGTAAATCCACCTAAAATAATGGCTGCGCTGTAAACTTTACCCTTGGGTAAAGGCACCGGGTCAATATCCCATCTACGCGCAAAAAGGCTGAGCAGATAGCGATTCGAAAATAATAACAAGATCAATATGGCACCGATCAAAGTAAAACGCTTACGTTTTGCTTTTTTAGAAAATAACGAAATTGCAAGCAATATAAGCGCCCAGGTTAGTGGCCAAAGCAAAGTTGTAAAAGCGAGAGAAAAAAGGGTGTACATATTAAAATAGTTGCTGAGCAAGTTAGCAGGAAAATTTTAACGTAAATAAGGTTAAATAATATTTGATCGTTAAATAAGTATCAACTGGCAAGCGGGTTTCTAAAAAAAATGATATTTTAACCCTTGAATTCTAAAGTCATCACAAAATGCCCTCAACTTCGGCCGTTACGGCCTTAAAGCGACTGCCGTCTATAGATGCCTTCAGGGCACTCAATATGTTATTGATGATCTTTGTAAATGACCTGGAGAGTGTAAAAGCATTGCCTGACTGGATCGATCATGCCAAAGGTTATGAAGACCGGATGGGTTTTGCAGATACTATTTTTCCGGCATTCCTATTTATAGTGGGCCTGTCTATTCCCCTAGCCATCGACCGCAAAATAGCGAAAGGAGAAACCCGATCATCAATATTATATGGCATACTTACCCGCGCCTTTGCCTTACTGTTAATAGGCTTTTACCACGTTAATCTCGAGAGCTATAGCCGGCTTGCCCTGCTTCCTGAAGGCCTTTGGGAGTTACTGATCACGCTGGCTTTTTTCCTGATCTGGATAGACTATTCGGAAAATATATCCAAGCTGAATCAAAATATACTGCGTATGACCGGCGTAGGGATGTTAATTATTATGGCTATCCTGTATAAAGGGGGTGATGCGGGAAGCCCCGATACCCATTGGATGCAACCTGAATGGTGGGGCATACTGGGCATCATTGGTTGGGCTTATCTGCTAAGTGCAGTACTTTATCTTTTGTTCAAAGGCAATTTTACTGCCATCATCATCGGATTTCTTACGTTTTTAGGCCTCAATATCGTGCTTCATGCTGCGCATTACCGGCTAACTGTAATAGGTATTTATGATGGATCAGCAATAACCCAGGTGCTGGGGGGCACAATTATATCATTATGGTATACCCGGCTTGCTGCTAAAGGCTATCGCTTTAATTTATGGCTCAACCTGATAATAGCTGGTTCAGCCTCTATTGGTTTGGGGTTCTTGTTAAGACATTTTACAGAAGGGATTTCAAAGATCCATTCTACGCCTTCCTGGGTGCTCATTTGCAATGGTATCAGCATACTTATGTTTTCCCTGATGATATACCTGGTGGATTTTAAATCGAAAAAAAACTGGTTCAAACTCCTATGGCCTGCCGGTACAGCAACGTTAACCTGCTATCTGATCCCTTATTTTCAGGTAGGTTTTTATAAATTGTTCCATTTTACCTATCCCTGCTTTTTCAATTATCAATGGGGCGGCTTCCTGCGTTCATGCATTGTGGCAATTGCCGTTGTATTGATCGGGGGAATTTTGGAAAGAAAGAAATTGAAATTGAAAATATAAGGCAAAAAAAATCCCGGTTCGCACACTTATGAACACGGGATTTCATGATTGGGTAAAGAACGTATTTGTTATTAATCTTACCTATAACAGATCGGATACTTTTACGCCAGAGGCCTCCGGAGGGTTATCCCAAATTACCAACATCTATCTAATACCATCCAATAATCTGTATATCTGTTAGTTATAAAATAAAATCGGGTTTACAACGGCGTAAGTTCCATAAATTTCAGATCGAGCCAATGCCCGAATTTAAAGCCTACTTCTTTAAAATGGGCAACTTCAACAAAACCAAACGATTGATGCAATTGGTAGCTAACTTCGTTGCTGGCATCAATACCAGCAATCATGGCATGCAGGCCCATTGCCTTTGCGCGTTCTATTAATGGGCTCAGCAATAACTTACTTATACCCTTTCCGCGATGATCGACATGCACGTAGACCGAGTTCTCAACCGTGTACCGGTAACATGGCCATATCCTGAAATGTCCGAAACTACTGAATCCAACTACCTTCCCTTCCTGCTCGGCCACCAACACCGGAAATCCATTGGCCAAACGATCTAAATACCAGGCTAAACGCATTTGCATGGTATGCGGAGATTCACTGTAAACCGATGTGGTATTAAGAATCACATGATTGTATATGTCCAGTATCTCGGGCAGGTCTTCTTCCCGGGCATCGCGGACCCTTATTGCCGTATTGTCGCTCATAAGTTAAAAATAGTAAAATACCTTGGGCTTAAGCAAGCATTGATACATGGCTCGTACAATCTACCGGCGAATAAATAGCTGAAAAACAATAGCTGTAAAATAAAAGTGTTAAAAAATGTAAAATAATTTGGATATCTACGAATAGTTCGTAGTTTTACGAAATAATCGTAATAGTAATGGAGAAACTAAGCAAACAGGAAGAAGAAGCGATGCAGGCCGTATGGGAATGTGGGTCGGGAATAGTGAAAGATTTTCTCGATCATT
>CAISPD010000195.1 GCA_903887275.1 uncultured Mucilaginibacter sp. | reverse complement strand
TTTGATACCAGCAGGTTTGCCGGTTGACAATCAGAACTTTAAACCGGGTAATTAATGTAACATTTTGCCCCAAAAATTGGACAGGCCTATAATTTGCCGGTCTGCTGTTTGAACCGGATAGGCTGCTGACTTTGTTGCTGACGATACAGGTTAACAAGTTTGCCATGGTCGTTAACACCCCAATCACTTAATGGAATAAACGGCCTTTTAGCCTTTTTACGCTTACCGGTAATGGGCATGAACATCGTTAATAAGATGGCACTTAGATTTAGTATTACAGACGTAGCGTTCATTGGCTGCAAGTTTGGTAAACTTATCATGCAATTTTGCTGCCAGAATTAACGAAGTCTGCCCGTAAACCGAAAATTTGTAACGATCTGGATCAGTATTGCCTAAAAATAAGCATTGGTTACATAGTTGATAGCCAATGCATTATTGTTTGCCGAACTGCCTGAAGACAGGCCCGTAAGCATAATGGTATAAACCAGGTTTGCATTTAAGGTTACATTATTTAAAGTAGCCAATACGGTATTGGTGCCCTGTTGCCGTACTTTAATAGTGTAGAGTTTATCTCCCGTAACGGGAATAAACGTGGAAAATCCCTTATAGCTTTTGTTTGCAACTTTAACGGTGTCATTTAATACCAAATCAACTGCGGGAGCATCCGGACTCAGGTCAACAAAACGTATATTGGCCTTACCTGCGGCAGGTTGGTTTACTGTATCTTTTAATAGGATAAAATCGGTTTTACCTGGAGTGCCGCTCAGTAAAATAGAGTAGGCATTATTAGCTTTAAGCGTGGCAGTATCCGAAAACAACAATCCTTTTTCGCCATAGGTATAAAAATTGAAGGTTCTTAATCCCGTGTAGGCGCGAATATAGGCCAGACCGGTTTGATAGGTTACCGGCGACCAGTTTACCTGATTGTTATTAAAATAAACATCAAGTGCCGGAAGTGCTTTAGAGGCCTGAAATACTGAAACCAATGCTACAGGTGGCGCAACATAATTGTTGTTGTCTTTAATACAGGAAGAAAATAATGATAGCAGCGCAGCTATCCCAAGAAGAGCTGCTGATTTTTTGATTGATTTTAAATAGGTTTTCATAGACTCACGTTATCTTTCATCTAAATACGTAAAAGGCACAGGAGAGTGATACAAATATTTAAAAAAAATCTGCAAAAAGTGGCCTGAGTAATGCTTAGCCTGCATTTTTATCAGACACCCGAAGTCGCAATAACTGGTATACAGTGCCAACAACAAAGAGAAGAAGCAGGCCCGAGAGTGCCTTTTGAATCAATGGATCAGCCGGTCCGGATGCAAAAGGGTGGCTTACCGGTAAACGCGTTGTAGTTTCAACAACAGCAGGTATGAGCGATAGAAATACGGTGGCCGACATGATAGCCGCCTGCACATATACAGCAGCCTTGCCAAAAATGCGATAAGCATAAATGGCTATTGGTAGCATTATCACGATAATGATAGACAGATAATGACCCGGTGTAAAATGCCCTGTTTTCATGATCGGGAAACCAGTTACACAGGTGATTATGGTTAGCCAGGTATACAATTGCCCCTGACTGGTTGCAGGGTCTATCCTTCCTTTACGGATCAGGGTATTAAGTCCGACCAGTAAAGCGATGATACTAATGATGGTATGAATGATACCGAGGGTTGAGAGTGTATTGGGCATTGCAACAGGGATTGGTTTTTTACGCAGTCGAATTTAAATATAATCCCCGGGAAATCAATGCTTTCAAACCTTAGACCATACCGTCTATTATAGGCAGCAATTCGATAAGGTTATTCAGGATATGATCCGGCCTGGCTTCACTCAGTTGTTCGGCCGTATGTGCACCGGTTGTAATGCCGATACTTAAAAGGCAGCCGGCATTTTTACCTTCTTCAATGTCTATAGCCGAATCGCCTACTTTAACTACACTTTTGCCCATCGGAACATCAAAAGTCTTCATCGCATACCAGATCATATCCGGCTCCGGGCGATTGCGTTTCACTTCGCTCGCTGTTACCAGGGCGTCAAATTCAACGCCTTTTTGCCAGCTAAGCTTTTTCAGGATGCTTTCGGCGGTTTCCCGGTTGTATCCGGTATTAAGTACAGTTAAAATACCTCTTTCCTTTAAAGCCGAAAATAGTTCAACAGCGTTGGGCTGAGGTAATATATCAAGCGTTTTATAAGCTGATGCCAATTGCCCGATAAAGCTTGCATAAACCGTTTTTGCGATAACATCGTCATCAATACCTGCATAGGTGTGCAGAATATCCTTAATGGCCTGCAGCTTCTCTTTACCTGCTCCCTGAAGCAAAACCTGGTCAAGGGTAAAAGGATAGCCTGCGCCTTCAAGCGCTTTCTGCAGGGTTTTGTAAACAACGTTATTCTCATCAACGGTGGTGCCTGCCATATCAAACACTACCATCTTTATTGTATTGGCCATTTTATTTGTGTTGCTGATTAAATCAATGATCCTGCCTTTTTACCGGGCAAACAGACCTGTATTTCGGTTTAGCGAAACTAAACATTGTTAATACTTTGCTCACTAATTTATTGTTAAGTTTTAATTAATTTCTGAAATGTTAACCCTGGCCTTTTTGGGATTTTTAGCCGATTTTAATTTTCAGCGGTCGTTTTTGTGTGCAGAAGTGTAATTTTAAGGCCCGGCTCCGAGCAGGGCTGCCATATTTTATGAAGGAAATTAAAGCGATCATCAATGCCTATGACCATATAGACCGCAACCATTCGCACGCGGCCCTGGCAACCGTAGTGCGGGTTGAAGGTTCTTCGTACCGGCGTACCGGTGCCAGAATGCTGATCACCGATGATGGCGTTTGGGTTGGCGGTATCAGCGGAGGATGCCTGGAGGGCGACGCTTTGAAACGAGCGCGATTGGCCATAACCAAATCAGCATCATCGCTGGTAACCTACGATACTACCGACGACGATGCCTACCAGATCGGTGTGGGGCTGGGTTGCAATGGAATTATTGATGTTTTATTTACGCCGCTTGATTTTAACGATCCCCATAACCCGGTTGAAGTTCTCAAAGCTTGCTTAAAGGCTAACCGGCAGAGCCACATCCTGATCAATATCAGCGCTGAAAGCGGGCATTGGACCGGGGTTAAAGCCGGTGATGTGATACCATATAAGCAGCAGGATAGCTTAGCGCTTTTTGCAGATATTGATGTTGAGAAGTTACTGGTAGAAGAAATTGACGGCCGGGTGCTTAGCGGACGTTCGGGCCCCTTTCAGTTGGTATTGCCCGGCGGGAAGCAAATTTCGTGCTTTATCGAATTGTTATTGCCCGAGATACACCTGGTTTTGGTAGGGCACCAATATGATGTGTACCCACTGGCGCGCCAGGTGAACGAACTGGGCTGGCGGGTAAGTATGGTATCCAACAAGCTGAAAGTAAATTTGAAATTAGCCGAAACCGTAAACGCTATTTACGTTTATGCGCAGTTTAATGAGATACCTATCGATCAGTTTACCGGTATTGTGCTAATGGCGCACGACTATAAAACCGATAAATATAACCTCCCTAAAGCCTTAAATACACCTGCATTTTATATCGGTATGCTGGGGCCGCGTATTCGGGCAGAGAAGATATTTAGGGAGCTGGCTGAAGAAGGGGTATTGTCCGATGCACTATCCGAACGTATTTATGCGCCGGCGGGTTTGGATATCGGTGCGGTAAGTCCGGAAGAAATTGCGCTGGCCATTATAGCTGAAGTAAAGGCGGTATTTGCCAAACGCGATGGCGGTTTTCTGCGATTGCGGCATCAACCCATCCATGAACGAAGCTAAATAAGCCCTTATTTAGCCCAGATTTATCATTTTTTAATATTTTGTTAAATTATTTTACCTAAATGAAAATAGTGTAGATATTTATACCTACCTTGCGACCTTATTAAAACAAAAGTACAATGCAAAAAGAAGGAACAGTGAAATTTTTCAACAACACAAAAGGTTTTGGATTTATTTCACCGAGTGACAACAGAGAAGACATCTTTGTTCACTCAACAGGACTCATCGACGATATCCGCGAAAATGATCGCGTTCAATACGATGAAGAAACAGGCAAAAAAGGCCTAAACGCAGTAAATGTTAAAGTCATCTAGTCAATAACTATAAGTTACTCGTAAAGCA
>CAISPD010000194.1 GCA_903887275.1 uncultured Mucilaginibacter sp. | reverse complement strand
ATCCGTGCAGAGCAGCATGAGGATATCAATCTCATCACTTTACTCGTAGGTGCATCGGCTGAAGGGTTACAATTATTATCCCGTTCTAATACCTGGCTGGATGTTACCGCGCCGGAAGGAAGTATTGTGGTAAACGTAGGAGACATGCTACAGCGCTTAACCAATAATAAGCTTAAGTCAACTACACACCGCGTAGTAAATCCGCCTAAAGAAAAATGGGGCAGTCCGCGCTTCTCTATCCCCTTCTTTATGCATCCACGCAGCGAAATGCCATTGGATTGCTTGCCTTCGTGTGTCACCGAAAGAAATCCTTTGGCTTATGAACCTATCACAGCAGGCGAATACCTGAATGAGCGGTTAATTGAAATTGGATTGAAGAAGGCGTAACTTTTAAACAGCATTTTTTTCAGCTATCTGTTTTTGCACGTTTAATACCTTTTACTTTTGGCAACCAGCGCTCGCTTTTATAATTTGTGCGCGGAGCATTATTGTTTAGTTCATCCATTTCTTCATAGGCATGGCGAAGTTCATCAGGTACGTTGCCGTTATAATCAATGTTATAGCGGGAGTAACCGTTAAATGGAATTCCGGGTTCAGGCTTACCAAACTTAACCTGGGCGTCCGTGCCGTTCGCTTTAAATGGCTGCAGAAAAGCATTTCTCCTGGCATCAAGAAGCTGATGAAGTTTAGCGTTGATATAGTTATCGCCAAGAATATAACTGCACTTTTGCTGAACGGTGAACATTACCGAGTCACCGGTAAGCCCGTTCATGTACGCCTTAACTAAAGTATCCTTTACTGAAAGTTGTTCAATAATAAGTGAGTCAACGGCATTCACTTCATGGCCCTTAGGAAGTTTAGACAGATAGTATCGTTTCTTGAATTCGTAAAATTCAATATGCTCTTTCTCTTTATCAGTATAAACCTGCGATGAAACTGTTATAGTGTAGTCCGGATGCTTTTTTAAAAATACAGCAATGCGGTTTACAAACTTTGCCTCCTTAGGCCCTAAGTTAGTACTACGCATTTCCCACTTCAGCGTAAGCATTTTTTCAACTGTACTCTCAAGCTTTTTAACCTGCACCAGGTATGGCGTGGTTAATGGCTTAACAAAAATATTTTTTATAACAGTAGCCACCACATTTTTAAAACTAAACTGCGGATGCGTAATAATTCCATGTACCGGTATCTCATATTGAATTGCCTCACCCGGTTCGCGCACCAGCGACATAATTAAAGGCATTGGTATCCATTTATTATCGCTGCGTTGCATGCGCCGGCCCACGCGGGGGTCCATAATGAGTAAATGATTGGCGCTTGTAATCATACTATCTGCAACAGACCAATTACCGCTAAGTTGCAAAGTGCCCCGGTCCATAGGAAATGAAGTGTACGAAATAAGGTATGGGTTGAAAACAGATACCGGAACTTTGTAAATATTATAATCCACATCAAAAAACCCATAATCATTAGGGTCAATGCTGATATTCATTCCTATATCGCCATAGGGTTTAAGGGTAGCGCCCAGGGCAAACTTCATTCGCTCATGATTTTTATTGATGGAATCAGCCCTTAAATTTACCGGCATTGCCTCAACCGAAAACTTTTCACGCAAACTGAAGTCATTAAAAATAACATCCCCTTTATGCAGGGTAAACTTGTTTATTTTGTACTCACTCTCCGCAAAGTTGCGCGCCAATTCCTGTAGGTATTCCGCTATTTGTAGTATCAGGTTAAACTGCGCCTGCTCTGAATGTACTCCGGGTTTGCTGCCTGCCTTACCAAACATCAACGTATAGTTATCACGATTATAATCGTAGCGCTCATATCTAAAATAGGGCCGGTCAATCATCACACTGTCAATAAGGTATTTTTTACTCCCCGGGTCGCCCTCTATAAGATCTAAAACCAAATGCTGAAACGATGCATAGTCCTCATGCGTTGAAGGGCCAAAATGGAACCGGTCTATAATTACAATGCCTCTTGTTTTAAGTGCGAGCCTGTCTTTCATGCTTCCCTCTATCTGCACTTTCGAATCTACCCAGCCTCCAAAGTT
>CAISPD010000193.1 GCA_903887275.1 uncultured Mucilaginibacter sp. | reverse complement strand
TTATTTGTTCGGTAAGCAGTTTATTCTTGTCATCTTTTGCTGCTTCCTGCAAATACATTTGGGCTTCCCTTTTGTTACGTTTTGCCATCGCTATGCCTGCCAGGCTTATTTTGGCCAAAGCAATATTATGCGACATTTTCATGCCCAGTGTCAATGCCTTTTTAAAATATTTCTCCGATTTCAAGGGCGCCTTTCTCGATTCCATCAAACCCAACAATAAGTTATAATAGCCAAACTGGTTTTTATTCAACTGCTTTTCGTAATCGGTGATCTTACCCAGCCACTTCTCGGCTTTTTCGGTATTTTCTTTACGAAGGTAAAACTGCGCGATGATCATATTCTCGTTAAAGAACCAGGTAAGCAATACTATACCGCCAAATAAGAATACCAGTATTCCCCATCCCCAAAAACCAAATACGCAGCCTGCAATACCTGCTGCACCTAAAACAATAGCAATAATTAAACGAACTGTATTTGACATAATATCCTATGGCTAAAAATAGAATGCAAATATCCGTTAATTTGTACTTTTAACCAACAGCTACGGCATTATTTATGGCAATTGATTTAGAAACTTCCTGGTTACAGGTTTTGCAGGATGAATTTGAAAAGGAGTACATGATCAAACTCAAAGCTTTTCTGAAAAACGAAAAGGATGCCGGCTATAAAATTTACCCAAAAGGCAGCGATATTTTTAACGCTTTTAAAAAAACACCATTTGACAATTTAAAGGTAGTTATCCTTGGTCAGGACCCCTATCATGGTCCGGGTCAGGCACATGGGCTTTCTTTTTCGGTTCAAAAAGGTGTCAACCCTCCTCCCTCGCTGAAAAACATTTTTAAAGAATTGATAAAGGATATACCCGGCTTTACGATCCCAACTCATGGCGACCTTAGCAGCTTGGCCGAACAAGGGGTTTTATTGCTCAATGCAACGCTAACGGTACGGGATAGCAGTCCCGGTTCACATCAAAAGAAAGGCTGGGAAGAATTCACCGACAAAGTGATCAAAACTATATCCGAACAAAAAGAAGGTATTGTTTTTATTCTTTGGGGTGCCTTCGCCCAGGCCAAAGCCGAACTCATCGATCAAACAAAGCATTTTATCATCAAATCACCCCACCCCTCCCCATTCTCCGCCGACCGGGGTTTCTTCGGATCCAAACCATTCTCAAAAACAAATGAAATTCTGTTAAAAACGGGAAAAAAACCGATTAATTGGTTGATTTTTTAATTTGAAAATTTGGTAATTTGAAAATTTGGTAATTTGAAAATGAAGATTTTTAGTTAATCGATCAATATTTCCACGATGCAAGCATCTTCAAATTTTCAAATCCTCAAATTTTGAAATTAATATTCTAGCGGTACGATGGGTTCTTTCTTGCTGGTTGACATGATCATCATGGTTTGGAAGGTCTTTACAACCGGTATCCGGCTGATCTTTTCCATGATCAATTGTTCGTACGATTTGATATCTCTGACATAAACTTTAAGCAGAAAATCGCACTGACCGGTAACATGGTGGCATTCTGTCACCTCTTTGATCTTTTGTACCTCGTCCAGAAAAACCTGGATCGTATTGTTTTTGTGGAAATCGAGCGATACCTGAATAAAGGTTTTGATACCTAAACCAAGCTTTTCTTCGTCAACTAATGCATGATAGCTTTTGATATACTCAGCATTTTCAAGTTTACGCACACGCTCTAATGTTGGCGCAGGAGAAAGTCCGATCTCGTTTGAAAGCTGAAGGTTAGTTATCCTTCCGTTTTCCTGTAGGATACGGAGTATTTGGAGGTCTATTTTGTCGAGTTCAGCTGCCATGATAAGTACAAATATAGTTTTTCCTTGCTTCGCCGAATAAAATTTCTTAAAAAACTCATTATACAGTCATAAATTTCTTATTATTTTTAGACTAATCTAAATTTTTAATTAGATTTGCTTAAATGAACACTTTTACGGAAGAAAATTATTTAAAGGCGATATATCACCTTTCGACCCAGCACGATAGTGTAAGTACCAATCAGATCGCTGCATCATTGAACACACGTGCAGCCTCGGTAACAGACATGCTGAAAAAGCTGGCTGATAAACGCCTGATCAATTATGAACGATATCAGGGAGTAACGCTATCGCCACAGGGTGAGAAAGTTGCATTGAGTATTGTACGTAAACACCGCCTTTGGGAATATTTTCTGGTAGAAAAGTTGAATTTTAAATGGGACGAGGTGCATGAAGTTGCAGAAGAGTTAGAACATATTTCGTCGCGTGACCTGGTCGACCGTTTGGATGAGTTTATGGGTCATCCAAAATTTGATCCGCACGGAGATCCTATTCCCGACAAAAATGGTCACTTCAAAGCAAATGAATTAAAACCGGTTTCATCTCTTTCGGTTAATACTACAGGGATCATATCGGGTGTCAGGGAACATTCTCCAGCATTTTTACAGTACCTGGAAAAAATAAAATTAGTTATAGGAAAAGAAATAAAAGTTTGTGAGATAAACAGTTATGATCATTCAATTACACTTTTACTTGAAGATGAAATGCTGTATATAAGTCGCGATGTGGCCAATAATTTACTGATCACACTATGAGTCCGGAACAAAGCAGATCACTCAGCAATGTACACAGTACAGTAACAACCGAAAATAAACTCGGCTGGCGCAAACTGCTGGCCTTTCTGGGCCCGGCTTACCTGGTAAGCGTAGGTTACATGGACCCGGGCAATTGGGCAACTGATATAGCCGGTGGCAGCGCCTTTGGTTACCAATTGATATGGGTATTATTTGTTTCTAACCTGATAGCACTGCTCTTGCAATCTCTGGCATCAAGGCTGGGTATAGTTAGGGGGCTAGATCTGGCACAGGTATCTAAAAACACTTATCCGCGAGTTGTAAACTTCTGTTTGTACCTTTTGGCTCAGGTTGCAATAATTGCCTGTGATTTGGCCGAGGTAATTGGTATGGCTATTGGCTTGAACCTGCTGTTTCATTTACCATTGATTTGGGGTGTGGGCCTAACCCTTACCGACACCGTGCTGATGCTTTTTTTGATGAACCGGGGAATGCGAAAGCTCGAGATCTTCATCATGTCGATGATCTTCATTATCGGGATGGCCTATCTGGTGGAGATGTTTATTGTTAAACCTGATATAATAGGTATAGCCAAAGGTTTTATACCCGGCAACTTGTTTAAAAATGATGCTGCCAGTCACGAGATGCTTTATATAGCCATCGGTATCATTGGTGCAACAGTAATGCCGCATAACCTGTATTTGCATTCGTCATTGGTACAAACACGCCAGATCACGCGCTCTGACGAAGGTATACGTTCATCACTACGGTTCAATTTGTTTGATACCATGATTGCGCTTAACCTGGCATTTTTTGTCAATGCTGCTATTTTGATACTTGCTGCAGGTGCTTTTTTTACCAATGGATTTTTTAAAGTAGCAGAGATACAGGATGCTTATAAACTATTGGAACACTTATTTGGGTCATTGGCACCTGTTTTATTTGCCATAGCCCTTATCGCTTCCGGCCAAAGCTCAACTATAACAGGAACACTGGCTGGTCAGATCATTATGGAGGGGCATATCAACCTCCGTATCGAGCCCTGGTTGCGGCGATTGCTTACCCGCTTAATGGCTATTGTACCCGCAGTATTTACCATTATGTATTTTGGCGAGAATGGATTGGGCAACCTTATTATCCTGAGTCAGGTAATTCTGAGCCTCCAGCTGGGATTTGCTGTCATACCGCTGATCCATTTTACATCCGACAAAAATAGGATGGGTAAATTTGCTATCAAGCCTTATGTGCAGGTACTGGCCTGGGCCTGTGCTGCCTTGATTGTTTTACTTAACGGCAAATTAGTATATGATCAGATCATCGGCTGGATCATCGAATTCCCCTCCGCCGCCATTTGGCTTTATGTGCTGGTTGTACCAACAACCGTAGCAATTGCTTTACTGCTGCTCTACGTCCTGTTAAGGCCGCTCCTGTTCAAACACCGCGACCAACCTTCGCAGGTACCGCATGGACTTGCAACAATGATCACGGATTTTTCTCCAATAGCCTATAAGAAAATAGGCATAACTATCGATTTCTCTAAAAACGACAAGGAATGTATACGCCATGCTATAATGCAGGGTCATAAACATGCGAGTTATATATTGATCCACGTGGTTGAAACAGCCGCAGCCCGATATTATGGCATGGATGTATTAGATCATGAAACACAGAGTGATGCTGATAACCTGGAAATGTATGTGGATTCAATGAAAGAAAAGGGTTATGATGCTGAAGGTAAGATAGGTTTTGGCCAACCGGCAAAGGCGATACCACTGATCGTAAACGAAGAGCAGATCGATTTTCTGGTGATGGGTTCACATGGACACAAGGTGATCAAGGACCTGGTATTCGGAACTACGGTAAATTCAGTACGTCACCGGGTGAATATCCCGGTGCTGGTAGTTAAACCACAATAATTCGCATATTTGCAGCCGCATGAGCCAGGATATCTACATAAAGAATAAGAAAGCCTATTTTGAATATGCTATACTCGACAAATACATTGCCGGCATCAAACTATTGGGTACCGAGATAAAATCGATACGGGATGGCAAAGCTAACCTGAACGACGCATTTTGCACCTTTATCGACAATCAACTGTATGTGCGCAACCTGCATATCTCCGAATATTCTTATGGCTCGTTCTATAACCATGAAGCCAAACGCGACAGGGTGCTTCTGCTCAACAAAAAAGAACTTAAAAAACTCCAAACCCGCGGCGAAGAAAAAGGCCTGACCATTGTACCACTCGCCCTGTTCATCAGCGAGCGCGGCTTTGCCAAACTTGAAATAGGCCTGGCTCAGGGTAAAAAGACCTTCGATAAACGGGAAACGCTAAAAGAACGCGACACGAAGATCGAGATAGATAGGGCGATGAAAAGGTAACAGAATTCCATTCATTCCGCAATCGACATTTCGCATTCCGCATTCCTACCACGCCTTATCCCCAACCAAGGGCACAAACCTGAAAGTATCCAGCACATGCTTTTCGTAATCGTTCTCGCCTGTCTTTAAAACCGTGACCATTTTTTGAGCATCTTCATCACCTACAGGTATTACCAGGATGCCACCAACTTTCAATTGCTTCAATAATTCCTCCGGTACGGTAGGTGCTCCGGCGGTAACGATGATCTTATCAAATGGCGCGTGTTGTTTTAGTCCCCTTGAGCCGTCGCCCAGGAAAAAAATCGGCTTGTAACCCATATAGGGTAACACCTGTATGGTACGCTCGTACAATTTCTGCTGACGCTCAATGGTATAAACATCGGCGCCCATTTCAACCAATATACACGACTGGTAACCGGAACCAGTGCCGATCTCGAGCACTTTATCGCCTTTATTTACCTGCAACAACTGGGTTTGGTACGCCACAGTATATGGTTGGGAAATGGTTTGCTCCTCACCTATCGGGAAAGCAATATCCTTATAAGCCTGATTCCAGAAAGTCTCATCGAAAAAGAAATGCCGCGGTACCTTGCCTATTGCTTTCAGGATACGTTTATCCTCGATACCTTTTTTCTCCAGCAATTCAACCAACCGCTTTCGGGCGCCACGCTCACGGTAGTTATCGAGGAACTTATAGGCCATTTTTGAACACGATTTACTGGATTTATTTTAGATGAACAGGATTTGAGTGTGCGGGTAAAATTAATAATTTAGTACTCATAAACCTTATTCAAATGGATGTAAATGCAATTACCCACAAAATTATCGGCTCAGCAATGCAAGTGCATGCTAGTATGGGAAGCGGATTTCAGGAGCTTATTTATCAACGTGCATTAGCGATAGAATTGGCCCTCAATGGCTTAGCATTTGAGCGGGAAAAAGAAATGCCCATTTTTTATCGAAACGAACAAATCGGACTAAGGCGTGCCGACTTTTTTGTCGAAGGATTAATAATAGTAGAATTGAAAGCTGTCGAACAATTATTAGCAATTCATCGGGCGCAAGCGATAAACTATCTAGAAGCTTACAACATTTGTGATGGTCTCCTGATAAATTTCGGAGGCCCTAGTCTCGAATTCAAAAGACTGTACAACAAAAAGCTAATTAGACCTGATTAACAAAGTAATCCTGTCCCTCTAAAATAAATCCTATAAATCGTGTTCAAAACTAAATTGGATCCACATCCGCCTGCACCACACTTCCCTTGCTCAACTTCGTTGTCTGAAACTGCGTTATGGTTTCGCGGATGATGGCTTTGGCGCGGTTGATCGACTCCACATCGCGCTCGAATTTGAGCATGATAGATTTGATGTAATAGTTGCGGATACGGTTAACTAAGGGGAACTCGGGTCCTATCACCCGGTCGCCGAAGCTCTTGCGCAGTTCGTTGGCCAGGTATTCGGCCTGGTTGTATAATATCTCGGAGTTTTTATGCTTGATATCGAGGTTGATGATGCGGTAAAATGGCGGGTATTTAAAACTACGGCGTTCTTCCATCTCGGTCAGGTACAGATCTATATAATCGTTTTCAATTACCTGTTTGATGACCCGGTGACCGGGGTCGTAAGTCTGGATCACCACTTTACCCTGCTTGCCCCTTCGCCCGGCCCTTCCGCTCACCTGTGCCAGCATTTGAAAACTGCGTTCATTAGCACGGTAATCGGGGTATTTTAAAAGACTATCTGCGTTGATGATACCGATCACCGTGACATCGGAAAAATCCAGTCCTTTGGCAACCATTTGGGTACCTACTAAAATATCTATCTTCTTTTCTTCCAGGTCGTTCAGGATGTTTTGCAAAGCGTTTCTTGAACGTGTTGTATCCAGGTCCATCCGGGCAATACGCGCGTCGGGCAGCAACATACTAAGTTCATCTTCCACCTTTTCGGTACCGAAGCCTTTATACTCCAAATGGGTTGAACCACATGCAGGGCATATAGAAGGAGCTTCGTCGCGGTAACCGCAATAATGACAATGTAGTTTGCCACTGCTTTTGTGGAAAGTAAGACTAACATCGCAATTGATACATTTTGGGGTATATGCGCAGATCTTGCACATCAGCACGGGTGCATAACCACGACGATTTTGAAACAGGATCACCTGCTCTTTGTTACTGAGTGCTGTTTTTATTTCCTCCATCAGCACACTGGTAAAGTGCGACTGCATGGTTTTCTTTTTTAATTCGTCGCTGATGCTTACCACTTCGGTCTGAGGCAATTGAACACCACCAAAACGCTCCGTCAGTTCAGCAAAACCGTATTTATGCGTGCGGGCATTGTAATAGGATTCAAAGGAAGGCGTAGCAGAGCCCAGCAACACTTTCGCCTGATACCGGTTGGCGAGATAAATTGCCGCATCACGCGCATTGTAGCGTGGAGCTGGATCGAATTGCTTATAAGAGGTTTCATGTTCCTCATCAACAATGATCAAACCAAGATCGGCAAAGGGCAGGAATACGGATGAGCGTGCTCCCAATACTACTTTATATTCGTGCCGTAATACTTTTTGCCAAACCTCAACCCTTTCATTGTCATTAAAACGCGAATGATAAACACCAATACTGCTGCCAAAATATTGCCGCAACCGTTCTATAATATGGGTGGTAAGTGCAATTTCGGGCAGCAAATACAATACCTGGCGACCGGAATTGATCATCTCTTCGATCAATCGGATATACAACTGGGTCTTTCCGGAAGAGGTAACGCCATGTAATAATACCACCTCTTTCTGTTCAAACTGATCTTTGATCTGCCCCAGCACCCCATGTTGCGAATCGCTTAATTGAAAATCATCACTAAACTCGTCTTCATCGAAATAAAGTCGGCTAACGTCTCTTTCCTCTGCAAATAAAATCTCTTTTTCTATCAGCGCTTTTATACTGCCATCACCAGCACCGCTTTCTTCTATCAACTCATTTTTAGAGATATTTTGTTGATGCCGGGATAGTTTAATATAAGCCAGTAATGCATCGGCCTGCTTTGGTGCACGCTTTTCAAGAATGGGGAAAATCTCTTTTAAATTATCCTGATCATGATAAATGGGGTTAAGTATCATGAATGTCTTTCTGCGGGGTTTATAGCGATCCGAAACTTCCTCCGAAATATTGATGATATTCTTCTCAAACATCAGTTTCAATATCGGCATGACGGTTTTTTGGCCGAGTAGTTTTACGATATCGCCAACGGTTAATTCAGGCTGTAGTTCCAGCGCTTCAACG
>CAISPD010000192.1 GCA_903887275.1 uncultured Mucilaginibacter sp. | reverse complement strand
TATAATTTCCGGGTAATGGTAACCTGAGAAAATTCTGTTGGTAATATGTTTTTAGTATTATCGAAACTTAGCGAAACTTCGGCAAGGTTAGCTGGTTTTCTTCCTTTGGCACCATTAAAAATAATGTTCTCCATCTTCTCAGAACGGAGCATCCTGGTGCTTTGCTCGCCCAATACCCAACGTATAGAATCAACCACATTTGATTTGCCGCAACCATTAGGGCCCACAACAGCGGTTACACCTTCATTAAAATTGATGGTGACCTTGTCGCCGAAGCTTTTAAATCCCTTGATTTCTAATTTGGTTAACTGCATTTTTTCAGGTGAAAGGGGATAGGTTAAAGGTGAAAGGTACCGGGTGTTTAAAACCTTTATTCTTTCCCTTTATTTATTTACCTGTCAAACAAATATCTCTCCTTTTAAATAGGTGACCGCATTGCCGCTCATTAATACGCGTTCGCCTTTAAGTTCGCACCACAGCTCGCCTTTCCGCGCCGACAACTGGTAGGCATGCAGCTTGTTTTTACCCAATTTATCGGCCCAATAGGGTATCAGGTTACAATGAGCCGATCCGGTAACCGGATCTTCAGATATTCCGGCACCTGGCGCAAAAAAGCGCGATACAAAGTCGGAATTCTTGCCTTTAGCTGTTACAATAAATCCTACGGTATCAAATTTTGATAAAGCCGTAAAATCCGGACTTATATCAACTATATCTTCTTCACTTTCATAAACAAGGAAATAATCGCGCGAGCGCAGGATCGCTTTCGGCTCTTTGCCACCCAGGGCTTCGACTAATCCATTTGGTATTTCGATAATAATAGGTGGCCTCGACGGAAAATCCATCGTATACTTGTCACCATCACGACTAACTGTTAGGATACCTGCTTTTAAGGTTTCAAAATGAATGCTGTTACCCTGATACCCCAATTCTGTAAATATAATATGTGCAGAAGCCAGGGTGGCATGGCCACACAGGTCGATCTCAAATTCTGGAGTAAACCAGCGTAGTTTAAATCCATTGGCTGTAGCAACAAAAAAAGCAGTCTCGGCCAGGTTGTTCTCCGCAGCTATTTTTTGCATGATTTGATCGGGCAGCCACTCATTTAAAGGGCAAATAGCGGCTGGATTTCCACCAAACAATTTACTGGTAAAAGCGTCAGCCTGGTAAATAGGGATAGTCATGGCTCTTTATTTATTGCCCCTAATATAATTATAAGTAACCAAATCGTTAAGGCTGTTAACAGGTTTTGTGCATCCTTCTGTCAAAATTATTATCCTGTCGCTTATATCCATTACATTATGGTATTGGTGGTCGGTAACAATGATGCCTTTGTTTTGAGCAACACGCCTGATGATTGGTTTAAAATAGTCGGCCTGAACCGGTGTAACATGGGTAAATGGTTCTTCCAGCAGTATAAAACCGGCACGATTGTAAAGGATCATTAGCATCTCAAGTTGCCTTAATTCGCCACCTGAAAGCTGTTCTGGTTTTTTTTGCTGATGGTTTCGGTAAATATCCTGATCGGTAAATTCATCCCAATGCAGTGGGTCAATTAACATTTTGGCCATGCTGTTGATTCTGATACCCCGTGGCAGGTAATTGGTTTGGGGTAAATAAGCAACGCGATTTTTGTGATAGCCTTTTTCAATCACTTCATTGCCAATATTCAGGTATTTGTAAGTCGGTTGCAGAATACCAAATATGATCTTTAATAAAGAAGATTTCCCGCTGCCATTGCGACCCAGCAGGCCTATGGTTTCGCCTTGTTTACATTCCAGGGAAATATTTTGTAGTATTTTCCGGTCCTCAAAGGCCAGGTCGACGCTATCGATCTTTAGTGTAAGCATGTGATAGCAATGAGCAGGTAAACTATCAGATCGGCGGCACCGGCTCCAGATAGGATGAAACTTAAACTAAAACCAGTATTCCTGAAATAATTGTACTGGTACCTGGCGTAATAAAAATGCAACAATACCGCAAAACAATATCCAAATAGTTTTGCCACTAAAAAACTCAGTGAATTTAGCGGAAATTGCTGCATCATCATCAGCAATAAAAAAATGATGGTAAATGCTGCGTTATACCAAAGTAAAAGGTAATAATACTGTAGCGTTAAAATGCTGAACCTTTTCAATTGGCCTGGTTGATGAAAAGATAAACCCAGTAAATAGCAAATTATTGTTGCAGCAGCTCGAATTTAAAGTAAAGTAACAAAAAAGCCTCCCGATTGGAAGGCTTTGCTATTTCTTAACCTAAATAAGATTTAAGGATCTTACTACGGCTGGTATGCCTTAGGCGTTGTAGGGCTTTGTCTTTTATCTGGCGGACACGTTCGCGGGTAAGGTTGAACTTTTCACCGATCTCTTCTAAAGAAAGCGGATGGTTAGTACCCAGGCCGAAGAACAATACGATGATCTCGCGTTCGCGCTCAGTCAATGTAGAAAGAGAACGTTTGATCTCCTCTGAAAGCGATTCATTGATCAGGATCGAATCAGTATTAGGTTCCTGGTTTTCCAGTACATCCAATAGCGTATTTTCTTCACCCTGTACAAATGGTGCATCCATCGAAACATGGCGACCCGAGTTGCTCAGCGTATCCGAAATTTTGTCTACTGTTGTTTCCAGCATATCTGCAAGCTCTTCCGGCGACGGCTCGCGCTCGTACTCCTGCTCCAGTTTTGAAAACGCCTTGCTGATCTTGCTTAAGGAACCTACCTGATTGAGGGGTAAACGAACAATACGCGATTGTTCAGCAATGGCCTGCAGTATCGATTGACGGATCCACCATACTGCGTAGGAAATAAATTTGAAACCTTTGGTTTCGTCAAAGCGCTTTGCAGCTTTGATCAATCCCAGATTTCCTTCATTGATCAGGTCACCAAGTGTTAGACCCTGGTTTTGATATTGTTTTGCTACCGATACAACAAAACGAAGATTGGTTTTTGTTAACCGCTCCAGTGCTGCCTGATCTCCCTCACGTATCTTTTGTGCTAAAATTACTTCTTCTTCGGCTGTTATCAGGTCAACCTTACCAATTTCGTGAAGGTATTTGTCGAGGGATTGCGACTCACGATTGGTAATGGATTGGGTTATTTTGAGTTGTCTCATTTATTTAATTTACCTCGATTCTTCTACTTTAGAACGGAACGTGCAAAGTTATAAAATTGTTGCTAAAAAAACCTATGCAATTGCATCTTTACACTAAAATTATTAAAAATGCAGGTTTAGCAATGCAAATGGCTTGCTAAGCTGCTCAAAGTTCAGCTAATTTGAAGGTTTCTTTCACCCTGATGCCTTTTTCCGTTCGCTGTAATGTACAGCATTCATTTATTGGGTCGTGTTCAAAGTATAAAACAAATTCATGATCAACGGCTTCTCCCAGTATGGCTTTTTTTTCTCCGAGTGTAGTTAGCGGAAACATGTCATAAGCCATTACATAAGGTATAGGCAGGTGTCCTGTGGAAGGAGTAAGGTCGGCCATATATAATAACTGTTTGCCTTTATACTTGATCAGCGGCAGCATCATTGACTCGGTATGCCCTGAAACCAGTCGAAGTCTAAAATTCTCATTAAATATCGCTTCGCTGTTAGTGTCAACAAATTTAAGTTGCCCGCTTTCCTGTATCGGTAATATATTTTCTTTTAAAAAAGATGCTTTCTCCCGATCATTTGGATTGGTTGCCCATTGCCAGTGTTTTTCGTTACTCCAATAGGTAGCCTTTTTAAATGCCGGAACCAGGGTTTCGCCCTCGCGTTCAACAGCCCCGCCGACATGATCAAAATGCAAATGGGTTAAAAAAACATCTGTGATATCGTCCCGGTTAAAACCATGCTTAGCCAGCGAATTATCTAAAGTAGCATCACCGTGTAAATAATAATGACTAAAAAATTTGGCGTCTTGTTTGTTGCCTATCCCTGTATCTATCAAAATCAATCTATCACCATCTTCCACCAATAAACACCGCATGGCCCAGGTGCACAGGTTGTTTTCATCGGCAGGGTTGGTCTTGTTCCATATAGCCTTTGGAACAACACCAAACATGGCGCCTCCGTCAAGTTTAAATAAGCCGGTGTCGATGGTGTATAATTTCATAGTTCATGGATCTTGAACTACAAATGTATGCACTCCCCATACGCTTCAGCAGCGGCTTCCATAATGGCTTCGCTCATGGTTGGGTGCGGATGTACCGATTTGATGATCTCGTGGCCGGTGGTTTCCAGTTTACGGGCAACAACTATTTCCGCAATCATTTCAGTAACGTTGTAGCCTACCATATGTGCACCCAGCAGTTCGCCGTATTTGGCATCAAATATTAGCTTAACAAAACCATCTTTAGCACCGGCAGCGGCTGCTTTACCTGAAGCAGAGTAGGGGAACTTGCCGATTTTAAGCTCATATCCAGCTTCTTTGGCAGCTTTTTCGGTATAACCAACAGATGCAACTTCTGGACTGCAATAAGTACAGCCTGGGATGTTATTGTAGTTTAGTGGTTCAGGATGATGGCCGGCTATATTTTCAACGCAAATGATACCTTCAGCAGACGCAACGTGTGCCAATGCCTGACCTTTAACAATATCGCCGATCGCATAAACACCTTCTACGTTGGTACGGTAGAAATCATCAACCAGCACTTTGCCTTTGTCGGTTTTAACACCATTTTCTTCAAGGCCTAAACCCTCAAGATTGGTTGTAATACCTACTGCAGAAAGTACGATCTCCGCCTCCAGTTCTATCTGGCCGGTTGGCGTTTTTATTTTTACTTTATTCAGTTCACCACTGCTATCTACACTTTCAACTGTAGAGCTTGTGAGGATATTTAAACCTTGTTTTTTTAGGCTGCGAAGGAGTGTTTTCGAAACTTCTTCATCCTCCAGGGGCACAATATTATCTAAAAACTCAACCACAGTTACCTGAGTGCCCAAAGCATTATAAAAATAGGCAAATTCAATGCCTATAGCTCCCGAACCCACTACAATCAATGATTTTGGTTGTTTAGGCAACACCATAGCCTGGCGATAGCCAATAACTTTTACACCATCTTGTTTAATGTTTGGCAATTCGCGTGAACGGCCGCCAGTAGCCAGGATAATATGTTTTGCTGTATAGTCTTTTGAAACACCTTCAGCATTGGTTACCGTTACGGTTCCCTTTGATTTAAGCTTACCTATACCCATCAGTACTTCAATTTTGTTTTTCTTCATCAGAAAAGCAACGCCCTTGCTCATGCCATCAGCAACACCACGACTTCGTTTGATCACCGATTCGAAATCAACTTCGCTTCCGGCAACTTTAACACCATAATCGGCAGCGTGATTTATATATTCAAAAACCTGCGCACTTTTAAGCAGTGCCTTGGTAGGTATACAACCCCAGTTAAGGCATATGCCGCCTAATGATTCTTTCTCTACTATCGCAGTTTTAAGGCCAAGCTGAGAAGCACGTATTGCAGCCACGTAACCGCCCGGGCCGGAACCTATAACAATTAAATCAAAGTCCATAGTTTTTATATAATGATTTTCCTGAATTCGATGCCAAAGCTAAGTAAAAGGGGCGAATTGCTAAAATGGCTAAGTGTATGGTATTTTGAAACTGAATTTACATAAAATACCTGTAAAATTCATGTTAAGTATATATTAAAGATAGATAATGTATTTAAAATAATGCTTTAAAATGTGATTTTTATTACAATATTATGTAGAAATAGTATTAACTGTTGAAAAATTTGACAAAAATATTAACACAAACTTAACAAGTCTGCAATCAAGCTTTTTTATCTTTGCTGCCAGTCAGTTCATTCAAATAATTTACTTAAAAACATTCAACATGAGGAAGTATTTACTCTTATTTATGCTTTTGATGGGTGTATCGTTCTTGACCACAAAGAACGCTTCTGCCCAGGGTGTAACAACAGCCTCCATTAACGGTACCGTATCCGACAGTAAAGGGACGATACCTGGGGCAACCATTGTTGTTACGCACGTACCTACCGGTACGGTTTACACCACAGCCAGCCGTCCAGACGGCCGTTTCAATTTACCTAACTTAAGAATTGGTGGGCCTTATACTGTAAAAGTTACTTTTATAGGTTACAAAGATTTTGTTCAGGAAGGTGTTTTTCTAAATATTGGCCAGGATCAGCGTATCGATGCTAAAATTGAAGAAAATGCTACAGCGCTTAAAGAAGTTGTAGTTACGGCTACCCAGGGCAAAGTGATCAACTCTTCGCGCACCGGGGCACGCGAAACCATTAACAATACACAGATCTCCGGCTTGCCTACTATTAACCGTTCTTTGAGCGATTTCACTAAATTAACACCATCAGCCAATGGCTTGAGTTTTGGCGGTCGCAGCAGCCTGTTCAACAACTTAACGGTAGATGGTGCCTTATTCAATAATTCGTTTGGTTTAGCAAGTACTCTTGGAGGTCAGACAAACTCTCAGCCGATCTCATTGGATGCTATAGACCAGATACAGGTTGATATTGCACCTTATGACGTTCGTCAGGGAAACTTTACAGGTGCTGGTATAAATACGGTTGTAAAGTCTGGTACCAACACTTTTAAGGCAACTATTTATGATTATATCCGGGGGACCAGCCTAACCGGTTATAAAGCTGGAAATACAACAGTGGCCAAAACACCATTTACTTACCGTCAAACCGGTGCCAGCTTTGGAGGACCGATCATAAAAAATAAATTATTCTTGTTTGTGTCAGGTGAAGAAGAACGTATAAGCCAGCCAGCTACAACCTATGTGGCATCGGGTTCTGGCGCATCAGGTTCGGTTTCTCAAGCCAAAGCATCTGTATTGGATTCGCTTTCTTCATTCCTGAAATCGAAGTATGGTTACAATGCCGGCGCTTACCAGGGATATAACTTTGACACATACAGTGACAAGGTAACTGCTAAAATCGATTGGAATATTGACAGCCACAATACATTAAGCGCCAAATACTTTTATCTGAAATCTTATGGAGATCACCCGCCAAGTAATTCAGGTATCACCAATGGTGGAGTAGGATACGGTACCATTCGTGATGCTGGCTTAAATGCGATGCCATTTTACGGTTCGGGATATCGTATCAACAATAACTTTAACATTGGTATCATAGAGTTAGATAGTCGTATCAGCAATACGATGTCAAACCGGGCTACTTTAGGTTATTCAGCTTTACGCGATTTCCGTTCATCACTGGGTTCAGGAGCAACCCTGCCGTTTGTTGATATCGGTAACGGTGTATCTGCGCCAGATGGAACAGTTATAACAAAAGCTTCCAGTGTTGAAACCAGTTTTGGTTACGAGTTATTTACTGCACAGAATTTATTGTCAACCAATATTCTCCAGTTTTCTGACGACTTTACTATATACTCGGGCAAACATGAGATCACGATAGGTACAAACGACCAGATACAAAGCTATCGTAACGGTTTTGCGCCAGACTATAATGGTTTGTATACCTATAACTCATATACCGACTTCATCAATGGAAATCCGGCAGCTGCCTATACTTCACGTTTTTCAGCCTTGCCTGATGGATCTTTCCCTTATGCAAAAATTAAAGCCGGTATCTACAGTGTGTATGGTCAGGATAAATATAGGGTAAGCGATAACTTCAGATTAACCTACGGCATTCGCTTTGATTACGATGCTTTCCCGACAACATTACAAAAAAACCCAAATGTACCGCCGCTAACTTTTCAGCAAAATATTAGTGTAGACCCTTCGGTTTTGCCTAAAAACAGGATACAGATATCGCCTCGTATTGGTTTTAACTGGGATGTATACGGCGACCAAAGTACCCAGGTGCGTGGTGGTACCGGATTTTTTACCGGTACGGTGCCATTTGTTTGGATCTCAAACCAGGCTTCAAACAATGGCGTGCTCTTCGGTAGCTATACGATCGTAAAAGGTGTCCCAACTAATACACCGGCACAGAACCAGCAATTGATCTTTAATCCAAATATCAATGCCAATCACCCTGCTGCCGGTCAGGGCGCTGCAAACAAATCGTACGAACTTGACATTGCAAACCCTAATCTGAAATATCCAAAAATTTGGAGGACAAACGTAGCAATTGATCAAAAATTGCCATGGGGTTTAGTAGGTACAATTGAGGGATCGTATACTAAGGATATCAATGCTATTTATCATGAAAATCTGGTTATCTCTGATACTTACGCAACTTTGCCGGGTATCGAAGGTCAGATCAGGTACGCTTCAAAAAACACAACTCCTACAGCAGCTACGGCTACTACAGCTAATCCTGCCATCACTGGTTTGTATTATATGAACAATACAAGCAATGGTTATTCATATTTCATCACGGGTCAGCTTCAAAAAAGCTTTGCCGGTGGTTTTTATGCTAACGTAGCTTATACCCATATGGGATCTAAAGATGTAAATGATGGTGGTTCTACAGCAAGTACTATCTGGAGCAGCCGCTATGTTGCTGGTAACCCTAATGCCGATAACCTGTCTAACAGTTCATTCATTGAGCCAAACAGGATCATTGCATCATTCATGTACAAAAAGGAATATCTGAAACATGCTTCTACCTCTTTAGGTTTGGTATTCGAAATGGCTAACAGTGGTTCAGTTTCATACCTCACCAGTGGCGACCCAAATAATGATGGTGCTACGAACGACCTGATGTATATCCCAAAAAATCAGGGCGATATTGAGTTAGTGAAAGACTTTGCTACCGATCCTCGTACCACTGATCAGATCTGGCAACAGTTAAATTCATTCATCTCACAGGATAAATATCTGAACAGCCACCGTGGTCAGTTTGCCGGACGTAATGGCGTTATCCTGCCTTACTTTAAACGCGTTGATTTTAAAGCCATACAGGATTTTTATGTAATGGTTGGCAAAAGCAAGAATACCATCGAGCTTTCATTCGATATTATTAACGTAGGCAACCTGTTAAATAAAAATTGGGGATTATACCAGAATTCATTTACTGGCGCCAGCAGCGGCGGTGTAAGCATTTTAAGCTACAAAGGCCTGGATGCGGTTACCGGACAGGCTACATATTCGTTCCCGTATTTGAACAAGACTACTTTAACGCCTGTTACCTCCTCATTTATCAATGATTCGAGCCAGTTATCTCGCTGGCAGGCACAGTTTGGAGTTCGTTATATCTTTAATTGATCTGAATATTGATATCTGAAAATAAAAAAGCCTCCCGGAATTCCGGGAGGCTTTTTTTATATCCAAATTAATTGCCAATTAATAGTTAAAAGTTCCGAAAGGGGATTTGATAGTAACCTGTTTATCTGCGGCCGCTTCAACACGACCTATGATCTGCGCATCAACGTTAAAGCTTTTTGAAATTTCGATCAGGTCAGCTGCAATTGCCTCCGGAACATATAGTTCCATCCGGTGACCCATATTAAAAACTTTGTACATTTCCTGCCAATCGGTTTTGGATTCCGCTTGAATCAACTTAAAAAGAGGAGGGATCGGGAACAGGTTATCCTTAATTATATGTAATTGCTCAATAAAGTGCAATACTTTGGTTTGTGCACCACCACTGCAATGTACCATGCCATGTATTTGGCTACGGTATTGTTCAAGTATCTTTTTAATAATTGGTGCATAGGTGCGGGTGGGCGACAGCACCAATTTGCCTGCTGTAATTGATTGGCCATCACCAATTCCTACCTGATCGGTTAGTTTCTTGCTCCCTGAAAATACCAGGTTGTAAGGTACAGCCGGGTCAAAGCTTTCCGGATATTGCTCAGCCACAGCTTTGGAAAATACATCATGCCTTGCGGAAGTAAGTCCGTTTGAACCCATACCGCCATTGTATTCAGTTTCATAGCTGGCTTGTCCATAGGAAGCAAGGCCAACAATTACGTCGCCAGGTAGGATACGATCGTTGGAAATCACATCGTCGCGTTTCATCCTGCAGGTAACTGTTGAATCTACAATAATGGTACGCACCAGATCGCCAACATCTGCCGTTTCGCCACCGGTTGAGTAGATGCCAATACCTGCTTCCCGCAATTCCGACAGTATCTCTTCCGTGCCATTGATAATGGCAGCGATAACTTCGCCGGGGATCAAATTCTTATTTCTACCGATGGTAGAAGATAGCAGGATATTATCAATGGCACCTATGCATAAAAGATCATCAATATTCATGATGATGGCATCCTGGGCAATACCGCGCCAAACCGACAGGTCGCCGGTTTCTTTCCAATAAGTATAAGCCAATGATGATTTTGTGCCTGCTCCATCGGCATGCATGATATTGCAATATGCAGGATCGTTGTTTAAAATATCAGGAATGATCTTACAAAAGGCTTTTGGAAAAATACCCTTATCAATGTTTTTAATAGCATTATGTACGTCGTCCTTTGAAGCAGAAACGCCCCGCTGGTCATACCTTTGCGAAGAAATCATGGGCAAATATAAGTTTTAGTAAGTTTTTAAACCATCAATTACGTTATTTTTGCTAATCTTAACATCTTCCTATGTTAGTTCTTCTATCCAAATTGCGCCTGTATTTAAAATCTATATATGACCAGTTAAACAACCAGCGATGGAAAAACCAAGTGCTTCAGGCAATTCCTTTTTGGATCGCTTCTGTTATAACAGGTTTAGTGGCGGTGGCCTACGCCCGATTATTTGTTTTAGCCGAATTAGTAACAACTAAGGTTATTCATTGGCACTCCTGGCTGTTATTTATAATTACGCCGGTATGTTTTTTAACGTCATGGTGGCTGGCTAAGCGTTTTTCGCCGTATTCGCGGGGTAGCGGAATACCGCAGGTGGCGGCTGCCATTGAGATCAGCAGCCCGCGTTCAGAAAAAAAGCTGGATAAACTTCTAGGTATCAAGGTTATTGTTATCAAAATTATCTCAAGCCTGCTAATGGCCATGGGTGGAGGAGCTATCGGCCGCGAAGGGCCCACTATTCAAATTGCGGCTTCTATTTTCAGAAAAGTAAATCAGCTATTGCCAGCCTGGTGGCCCAAGGTGGCAAAAAGAAACATGATCATCACGGGGGCAGCAGCCGGGCTTGCTGCAGCTTTTAATACCCCACTTGGCGGTATTGTATTTGCTATAGAAGAATTAACTAAAACTCATTTTAGTTATTACAAGACAGCAATATTTTCATCCGTAATTATAGCAGGATTGACAGCACAGGGTATTTTGGGGCCATATTTGTATTTAGGATACCCTAAAATTGGTAACCTTTCGGGCTTTATTTTTTTCGCGGTCATCCTGGTTGCTATGATTTCAGGATTGTTTGGCAGCATCATGTCGAAAATCATTTTATTGATCTTTAGATGGAAACAGTCTTTTACAGGCAATTATCATCATTTGTTTTATGTGTTGGGTTGCGCATTTTTAATGGTTGCTCTTGCTTATTTTATTGATATGAATACGCTGGGGTCGGGTAAGGACGTGATGGAAAGAGTATTGTTTACCCCCAACAAATATTCAGGATGGCAAACACCATTGTTACGAATGGCAGGCCCTATCCTTTCATTTACAACAGGAGCCTCGGGAGGCATTTTTGCACCAGCTTTGGGTGCAGGTGCGGGCGTCGGGTCATGGGTATCGTCCTGGTTCCATTTTTCCGAGACCAATACAAATCTTTTAATATTGGCAGGAATGGTTGGCTTTTTAACCGGCGTTACGCGTTCACCTTTTACTTCAGCCATACTAGTGCTGGAAATGACCAACGAACATAATGTTATTTTCCAGCTGATACTCGCTGCAATGGTAGCAAGTATTGCAGCGCTTTTAGTAGACAAGCATTCTTTTTATGATCATCTTAAGGTTCAGTACATGTCCGAGCTGGAAAATGAGGAACGGTCAGAAAATGCACCCGAAAAAAATATAAGCGAAGGGGAAGTCATCGATTGAGGCGGTAACCTCCCCGTTTTTTTGATATGCTATTTGATAAATAGTAATTCCCGGAATTTAGGTAAAGGCCACAACGAATCGTCGATCAATTGTTCAAGTTTATCAACATGGTATCTTATCGGCACAAAAAATGCCTTTACCTTTTCATCATAAGCAATGGCTTTTTCGCGTATATCATCAATTGAATTGGCAAGTTTACGCTCAGCTACCATATAGCCTACGTTTGACTTTATAAAGTTGACGTGCCCGGCAATTTTATTGATAATATCTAATTGTGCTTCATAGGTTGAAGGATCAAGGCCGATATCTTTTAATCCCTTTACATTATCTACCAATTTGCTTTGGTATGATATTGCGGTTGGAATGATCACATTGGTTACCAGTTCACCTATTACACGCGCCTCGATCTGTAGCTTTTTATAAAAACTTTCAAGTAACACTTCGTGTCGGGCCTGAGCTTCGCGCAAGCTAAATACGTTCGAATCTTCAAAAAGTATCGTCGATTTTTCAGTAAGCAAAGCATCCAATGCTTTAGGTGTTGTTTTAAAATTGGAAAGGCCCCTTGCTTCAGCTTCCTTCTCCCAATCAACACTATAGCCATTACCCTCAAAACGGATAGCTTTAGATTCACGGATATATTTTTTGATCACCATTAGCAGCGCAACATCTTTTTTCTCGCCTTTGCGCAGCAAACGGTCTACATCAAATTTAAATTTCTTTAATTGTTCGGCCATGATCATGTTCAGGATGGTCATGGGATAAGCCGAGTTTGCTGAAGAACCAACAGCACGCAGTTCAAACTTATTGCCGGTAAAGGCAAATGGCGAGGTGCGGTTACGGTCGGTATTGTCTTTTAATATCTGCGGAATCTTTGGAATGCCTTGCCACAGCAGTGCATCGTCTTTTATTTTTTTGCTGATGCGTGAAGTTTCGATCTCGTCAAGAACATCGCTTAACTGACTACCCAAAAATATAGATATAATAGCGGGAGGGGCTTCATTTGCACCCAATCGGTGATCATTGTTTACCGAGGCAATTGATGCTCTTAGTAAATCGGCATGGTCATGTACTGCCTTTATCGTATTAACAAAAAAGGTAAGGAACATGAGGTTGTTCTTCGGTGTTTTGCCCGGCGATAACAGATTGCGTCCAGTATTGGTTATCATCGACCAGTTGTTATGCTTGCCTGATCCATTGATGCCGGCATAAGGTTTTTCATGCAGCAATACTTTGAAATTATGCCTTATTGCTACCCTGTCCATCAGATCCATCAATAACTGATTATGATCAATGGCTAAATTGATCTCTTCGAACACGGGTGCGCATTCAAATTGAGAGGGTGCCACTTCATTATGTCGCGTTTTTAGAGGTATACCTAGCTGCAGGGCTTCTATCTCCAGATCCTGCATATAGGCATAAACACGCTCAGGTATCGATCCAAAATAATGGTCTTCGAGTTGTTGGTTCTTAGCCGACATGTGGCCAAATAAAGTACGACCGGTTAGATATAGATCGGGGCGGGCGTTAAATAAGGCAATATCAACCAGAAAATATTCCTGCTCAATTCCCAGGGAAGCGTTTACCCGTTCAATACTTCGGTCAAAATAATGGCAAACATCTACGGCCGCTTTATCGAGTGCTATCAAAGCCTTTAATAAAGGTACTTTATAATCTAATGCTTCACCGGTATAGGAAACAAACACGGTAGGTATACATAAAGTACGGCCCATTATAAAAGCCGGCGAAGAAGGATCCCAGGCGGTATATCCTCGTGCTTCAAAAGTGTTACGCAAGCCGCCGCTCGGAAAACTCGAAGCATCAGGCTCCTGTTGTGCCAGTGCATCTCCCGAAAATGTTTCAATGGCGCTGCCATCACCTGATGGTTCAAAGAAGGCGTCATGCTTTTCGGCAGTAGTACCGGTCAATGGCTGAAACCAGTGCGTATAATGGGTGCCACCTTTGCTTATGGCCCAGGCCTTCATGGCTGATGCAACCTGTTCGGCCATATCGCGTGGTATTGGCTCATTTTTTTCAATAGAGTTGGCAATTACCTGATAAGCATCCTTTGACAGATACTCCTTCATCTTATGCCGGTCAAAAACATTGGCATTAAAATAATCGGAGATTTTATTAGAAGGGTGCTTTACTTCGGGGATCGAACGATTGAGAACTGACTGCAGCGCCTGGAACCTGAAATTTGACATTTTAATAGTTTATAATGATTTATTTCAAATGTAAAACTATCCTTAATAATACAGCCGAAATATTTAATGAAAATGAACAAATCAGCAGGAAGTATTGGTCTTAACTCCCGTTTTTACAAAAAATGACTAACAATAAAGGATAATTTGCGCGCAAATCTTCCAAAATCATTGAATAATTGATAAAAACTGGTTGAAATATGTATCTG
>CAISPD010000191.1 GCA_903887275.1 uncultured Mucilaginibacter sp. | reverse complement strand
TTACCGCTTTCAATCCGTGAGAATTGCGCCTGATCCATCTCCAAAGCCAAAGCAACTTCTTTCTGTGAAAGGTCTTTAGCTGTTCTTATTCTCTTTATTTGTTCGCCTATATTCATATTGATGTTTAATAGCCCTAACCTGGCGCTAGAATGCCGGGCAGGACAAAAGCGGGGTGTTCTCGTGACTAATTTATTAAAGACAGAGGCTGGCCGCGCGCCGGGCTTTGTTTATTAATGGGCGTAAGCTTTACTACGTTTGTCCGGATTTCCAATTCGGATACCAATTACATGGGGATTTGCAATCCCCATGTAAGGCAGTCCAAAGGTTTTTTTGCGGATTAAAAATCCGCTGCTTTTTTATCCGGACTAACGTAAGATAGTTACGAATACACCGTCCGCTAAATAAGGCTGAATACTTGCGCCTGAAAGGGGTGCAGAATACCTAACCTACAAACATTTGTAGTTGCAGTTCCTTTCAGCTACCAATACATTTACAAAGCGTTTGATTAGTAATTAAAATTAATAAACAGACGCGAGCGCTTGTATTAACGGGCCAAACCTAATTTCCTTATCATTATCAAAATCACGGTTACGAAAACCCCCTGTCTGGAACGAGTATGCAGCCCGAAGCCAGATAGGGCGTAGTCGTGCCTAAGTGCTATTTCTTGTCCTGAAATAGGCCTTCTCCTCGCTCCTGCAAGATTTCTCCCCTTGTTTAAAATGACATTAAATTGGATTAAAATTGTACCTGGCCTTTTCGGGACCCCCAACCTCCTACTTCCCCTTTTGAAAAAGGGTAAGGTATCGCACATTGCCGGGCTTTCATATTCAAAAAAAATAGAAAAATATAAAAGCCCAATCAACAAATCACCAGTTAACCAATCACTAATCCCTAAAATACTTACCTTTGCGCACCAATCTGCAACAATACTATGCAATATGATGTTATCGTGATCGGTTCGGGCCCTGGTGGTTATGTGGCTGCGATCCGTTCGGCCCAATTGGGGCTAAAAACAGCCTGTATCGAAAAATATGCCACTTATGGCGGCACCTGCCTCAACGTAGGCTGTATTCCGTCCAAAGCTTTGCTTGATTCGTCCGAGCATTATTACAATGCTTCACATGCGTTTAAAACGCATGGTATCAATCTGGATAACCTGTCGCTGGATATGGCGCAGATGATGAAACGCAAGACTGAAGTGGTAGCCAAGAATACTGCCGGTATCAGCTTCCTGTTTAAAAAGAACAAGATCGACGGCTACCAGGGTATAGGTTCGTTCAAGGATAAAAATACCATCAGCATAAAAAAACCGGATGGCACTACCGAAGAGATCAGCGGCAAAAATATCATTGTTGCTACAGGTTCAAAACCTTCGGGTCTGCCGTTTATTAAGATCGATAAGAAACGCATTATTACTTCAACTGAAGCTTTGACGCTACAGGAAGTGCCTAAGCATCTGGTATTGATCGGTGGCGGTGTAATTGGTTTGGAATTGGGCTCGGTTTATGCCCGCCTTGGTGCAAAAGTCTCTGTTATTGAGTTTATGGACTCCATCATTCCTACCATGGACCGTGGCTTGGGAAAAGAGCTGCAAAAAGTACTGCAAAAGCAGGGCATGGAATTTTACCTTGGTCATAAGGTTACCGGCGCTACTTCAAATGGCAAGGAAGTTACCGTAACCTTTGATGCACCTAATGGCGACAAGAAAGAATTAACCGGCGACTACTGTTTGGTAGCTGTTGGACGCGTAGCTTACACCGATGGACTGGGCTTAGATAAAATTGGACTTAGCGTTGAAGAACGCGGACGCAAAATTACCGTCAACGATCACCTGGAAACCAGTGTTAAAGGTGTTTACGCTATAGGCGACGTGGTGAAAGGCGCCATGCTGGCTCATAAAGCTGAAGACGAAGGTACATTTGTTGCTGAAGTTATTGCTGGTCAGAAACCACATATCAATTATAACCTGATACCCGGTGTGGTTTATACCTGGCCGGAAGTTGCGGCGGTTGGTCAGACCGAAGAGCAGCTGAAAGCAGCGAATATCAAATATAAAACCGGCTCCTTCCCTTTCCGCGCCAGTGGCCGGGCGGTTGCCAGCGGCGACCTCGACGGTTTCGTAAAAGTTTTGGCAGATGCAGCGACTGACGAGATATTAGGCGTTCATATTATTGGTCCACGTGCGGCCGATATGATCGCCGAGGCAGTTGTAGCGATGGAGTTCCGCGCTTCGGCGGAGGATATTTCACGCATGAGCCATGCTCACCCAACTTATACTGAAGCCTTCAGAGAAGCTTGCCTGGCCGCGACGGATAACAGGCCGATACATATTTAGGGATGGCAGTTGGTGCAAGGCGGTCTTGTTTGAAAAGGGCGCTGACAAAAAATTGCAGAGATTTGCGAAGTCTTAAAGACTTCGCAAATCTTAGATTCTAACAAACCCAAAAAATTCGGAAATCCGCCTTTCGCAATCCGCATTTATATCATGCCTGAAAGCCTGGAAAAGAGCGCACTCAAATTGAAGACATCTTATATTTTCTTCTTTAATTTTTTTAGCGTCTTAACATCCGTCAGATCCTGACTTCTTCCACTGCTTTGCTTGTTTTTGATTAAATCGTCTAAACCAATATAATTTATTATTAAGCCGTCAATATCGATAATTAGTTTATTGATATAGGCATCTTGAAAATAAACACCGTCAATTTCGTTCAGAATATCGATGCGCAAGGGTGGATAACCTATTTGGGTGATTATTCCTTTTTGTAAGAAATCGTCGTTTGTTATACCTAATGACTTCATGCCAAAATCAGCAATTACCGCAGTCATTTTTTCGGCATTTTCGTCAGAGATATCGATCCAAATATCAAGGTCGCCTGTGTGCCTGGGTTTTCCGTGAAAAGCGAGCGCGTATCCGCCCACGATCAAATAGTCAACTTGATGTTTGTTTAACAGAGCAACAAAATCTTCAAAATCCTTTTCAAGGGTCATGGGTGAAGCTGCCTTTTAATTACTACGCTTTTATCCATCCGTTGTCCCGGACTCAGGCTTTTTGAGATCAGCCTGGTTACCGCGGCAATTCGCTCAGCAGGGGGCCGTGATAGCCAATAGTGCATATCTTCCATTTCCTCATCGATATTTTTTAATATCGCTTTTCTGACAACAGGGACTATTTTCATAATTAAAGTAAATATAAGCAATTTCACTTTACCAATTTCAGCCCTCTTAAACCCAAATTAAATTCCGAAATTCGCCTTTCGCAAGCCGCATTCAACTCATGCTTCAAATCCAGGAAAACATATCCCTCAAAAATTTCAATACGTTCGGTATCGAAGTTTCGGCGAGGTATTATGTGGAAATAAGTCGTGAGGACGAACTGGCGGAGCTGTTCCTCGACCCCCAATGGTTGGGCATGAAGCGCCTGGTGCTGGGTGGCGGCAGCAATATGCTGTTTAAAAACGATTTTGATGGCCTGGTGATCCGTGTCAATATCCGGGGCATTGAACAACGGCTTCAAAATAACGACGTTTTTGTGGAGGCAGGCGCCGGTGAGGTTTGGAACGACCTGGTAAATTATTGCGTCGACCGGGGCTATGCCGGCATTGAAAACCTGAGCCTGATTCCCGGTTCTGTCGGGGCATCACCTGTTCAAAATATCGGCGCTTACGGTGTCGAATTAAAAGATGTGTTTAAAAGTTGCCGGGCTTTTGAGATCGCAACGGGTCAGTTTAAAACTTTTGATAAAGCTGAATGCGGCTTCGCCTACCGGGAAAGTGTATTTAAAGGCGCGCTTAAAGAGCAATATATTATTGTATCCGTAAAGCTTCACCTTTCGCTTTTACCCCACTTTAATCTCAAATATGGTGCGATAGAGCAGGAACTCCTGAATCGCAATATCTCCTCGCCTACCTTAAAAGATGTATCAAAAGTAGTTTCCTATATACGCGTTTCTAAATTACCCGACCCATCAACTATTGGCAATGCCGGAAGTTTTTTTAAAAATCCTATTATCAGCCGCAAGCAATTTGAGGCTTTGCTATCAAATTTTCCGGAGGTAGTTAACTATCCGGCAGGAGATGAAGTAAAATTGGCCGCAGGCTGGCTCATTGAACAATGTGGCTGGAAGGGAAAAACCGTTGGAAATACCGGAACATGGAAAAACCAGGCCCTGGTTTTGGTGAATCATGGTGGTGCAACAGGCGAAGAAGTGTACAGTCTTTCGTCGCAAATCATAGACAGTGTGTACAGTAAATTTGGCGTTTTGCTCGAACGCGAAGTCAATGTTATTGGCTAGAAATTAATTTGAAAAACTAAATTTTCGATCAGCTTTCTACTATTCCCGACAGGAAGGCGCACCTTTTCTCAGGACCATTTACGTCTCAAAAAATCGTTTATTTAATTGATTTATAGCACTTTAAAAAAAATAGCTCATTGCGTGATAAACCAGTCTCATTTTTTCAAACTGTCTTCCGATTAAGCTTTGCAATGTTAAATTAGTCAGATTGCGGTATCATGTTTGCCTTAGTCATCCTACAAATACTTAAGAGAATGACAGCAATCGAGTTTAATACCATGGTACTACGTCAGGCACCCTCATTGAGGTCATACGCCCTGCACTTTACAAGGGATACTGATGATGCGAACGACCTTGTGCAAGACACCCTATTGAAGGCCATTACTTATTATAATAAGTTTAAAGAAGGCACCAATCTTAAAGGATGGTTATATACCATCATGAAAAATACGTTCATTAACAATTACCGTCGCTTTGTTAAAATGAGCTCATTTGTTACCAAGTCTGACGAGATATCGTCCGCCAACCTGGTATTCAGTTCGACAAGCAATTCGGGCGAGACAAAATTTATAATGGATGATATTTTGAAAGCCCTTGACCGGCTTCCCCAGGATTATTACGTGCCTTTTACGATGTATTTTGACGGGCATAAATACCACGAAATAGCCGATCACCTTGAAATTCCTATCGGCACTGTAAAAACCCGCATACACGTTGCACGTAAATTATTGAAGAAAAACCTGAAGGCATATGACCAGGGTATCAATAAACCGGTTTTTGCCGAAGTTTGAAAATAAACAATCACCATATATAATACCCACGAAACCCGCTTAGGCGGGTTTCGTTTTTTGATTTAGCCTTCAGCATCCTTATCTTGTGGCATCTTTTAAGCCCCTGCAGCTAATAACATGAACGAACTGCCTACGTATACCAGGTCGCAGCTTGCCTTGCGCAACGGGCAGGACAAGCCTGAAATATGGGTGGCCTATAAAGGTCTGGTTTACGATGTGAGTCGGAGCCGATTATGGCGAAACGGCAAACACTACGAACATTGGGCCGGCCAGGATCTCACCAGCGAATTGCCGGACGCCCCCCATGACGAATGGGTGTTTGAGCATTTTGAGCCGATAGGAAGGCTGATATGAATGCGGAGTGCGAAATGCCAATTGCGGAATGTGGGGGGAATGCGAAGTGCGGAATGCCAATTGCTGTATGTGGAGAACCTCGAAAAGCACAATCAAATCATTTCGCAATTGGCAATTCGCATTCCGCGCTCAAATCATTTCGCATTTGACATTTCGCATTCCGCAATCAAAGCATTCCACACTTCGAATTTCTTCGACATTTCGCATTCCGCGCTCAAAAAACTTCGCATTTACAAGATCTCAAATTTCGATAGGCTTACAAACTGCTGCACCCTGTCGGCGATCTCATTTTGGGTAAGATGTTTCAATTTTTCGGGACCGAATTTTTCAACACAGAAAGATGCCAGGGCAGAACCGTAAATGATGGCGTTTTTAAGGTTATTAAAATTGATGCTGCCTACTTTTGCCAAATAACCTACAAATCCGCCTGCAAAAGTATCACCAGCTCCTGTTGGGTCAAAAACTTCTTCCAGCGGCAGTGCAGGAGCCGAAAATATTTTCCCTTCGCCAAATAATAGTGCGCCATGTTCGCCTTTTTTAATGATCAGGTATTTAGGACCAAGCGCCAATATGTGCTGTGCTGCTTTTGCTAAAGAATACTGGCCCGACAATTGCCGGGCTTCCGCATCATTGATGGTAAGCACATCCACTTTTTTGATGGTTTCCAGTAATTCATCCAGGGCCACGTCCATCCAAAAGTTCATGGTGTCCAGTACGATCATCCTTGGTCTGGTTCTAAGGCGTTGTATGACCGTTTGCTGTACCTGGGGCGAAAGATTACCCAGAAGCAAAAATTCGCTGTCCTGATACGACTCAGGGATAATAGGATCAAAGGTACCCAGTACGTTTAATTCTGTAACCAAAGTATCGCGACTGTTCATATCGTTATGATATTTCCCACTCCAGAAAAAAGACTTTTCGCCTTTTTTAACCTGCAAACCTTCGGTATCAATATGATGCTGGTTAAAATTGTCGATCTCGCTTTGCGGGAAATCATCGCCTACCACCCCTACTATTTTTACCGAATCACAAAAATACGATGCCGCTAAACTGGCATAAGTTGCAGCACCGCCAACAATTTTATCCGTCTTCCCGAAAGGGGTCTCAATGGCGTCAAATGCCACACTACCAATAACTAATAAACTCACCCTGAATGTTTTTATAAAAATTTTACGCAAATATTGTGAAATTAACCCGGAAATCATACTTTTGCACACTCCAAACCGGAAAGGACATTCCTGAGTAGCTCAGCCGGTTAGAGCATCTGACTGTTAATCAGAGGGTCGCTGGTTCGAGCCCAGCCTCAGGAGCAAAGCCCCACACGCCCGTGGGGCTTTTTGTTTTTTATGGAATTCTATATTTATATACTGTATTCTGCAAATTCGGATATTTACTTTGTTGGGTATACCGACGATTTTCACCGACAGTTTAACGAACATAATCATTCCGATCACCCAACTTTTACATCAAAGTACCGCTCATAGTTGCTTGAGGCTGTGTATTCTTGCAGCAATAACAGGTCTGATGTGATGAAAATTGAAAAATTTATTAAAAACCAAAAAAGCAGAAAGGTAATTGAAAAGCTAGTGCGCGGTGGTGAATTTACGGGCATTTTATCACAGCTGGTTAGCGTCCCGTACTTACGGGATAAGGAGCAGAATTAAAAAGCAGGTCTCTGAAAAAGTACCTATTTTTTTATGTCCAAACCTGGGCGAGAAGTTTATCCACCTCAGGCGAAAGCCTGGCCTTGTTATCCAAAGAAAATCCAATAAATAGTTCGAAATGTTGCAGCCCTCTGGTTTTATTTTTGGTTTATAGCCTGCAATATTATACGTTTACGTATTAGCTTCAACCTGGTGACCGAAGTGCAAATAGCCGAACGTTAGAATTAGCCGGACCAACCAATGACATCACTCGTGAAAAACAGGATTGAATCTCTCGACCTATTAAAGGGCCTGGTGATCGTGATTATGGCACTTGACCATGTCAGAGACTATTTTCATTATTCATCTTACTTTTTTGACACAACCGATCCGGCTCTCACAACCTTTCCACTTTTCCTGACAAGATTTCTCACAAACTTTTGTGCGCCTGCATTTTCATTTCTTGCAGGTGTTTCTGCATTTATAGTTGGCAGAAGAAAAACTCCGGCCCAATTATCCGCCTTCTTATTCAAACGTGGGCTTTGGCTGGTTTTTGTTGAACTTGTTATTATGGATTTCGGGTGGTGCTTTGATATTACTTTCAAGTCTGTCCATTTTCAGGTTATATGGTCTTTAGGCATCAGCATGATCATTTTAGCAGGGCTGATACATCTTCCCAAAAAATTGACTCTCATTTTTAGTTGCCTGTTAATATTCGGGCATAACTTGCTTGACAATATTCACTTCGGCAACAATATACTTTGGATTTTTTTACATGAACGTAAAGTGCTTTTGACTACACCTGAGCACATTTTAAGAGCTGGTTACCCCATTATACCCTGGGTTGCAGTGATGTCTTTAGGCTACTGGTTTGGTTCATTTTATGACAAAACTTACGACCCCTCAAAACGGAGGAAACTATTCAACATCATTGGCATTACAGCCATTTTATTTTTTGCAGTACTACGTGGGGTAAATATTTATGGCAATTTAGTGCTCTGGAGAGACTATGGTAACTTACAGCAAACCATATATTCATTTTTTAACCTATCCAAATATCCACCATCACTTTCGTTTCTATTGGTGACGTTGGGCGGCACTTTACTGTTTTTAGCCAATACTGAAAAACTAAAAGGAAGCTTTGTAAATTTCTTTTGTGTGTTTGGTAGGGTTCCGTTTTTCTTTTATATCATTCACATCTATCTTATTCATTTTTTAGCCCTGATTGTTGCCGAATTGACTGGCTTTGGTTGGCAAAAAATGATTTTACCCGCATTGCCCTTCAGGGTTGAAGCGCTAAAAGGGTTTGGATTTAATCTGGGTGTGGTCTATTTCATTTGGATCCTTGTAATTGTTCTGCTATACCCATTATGTAAAAAGTTCGACGCTTATAAGCAAAACAACAAGGGCAAATGGTGGCTCAGTTATTTATAGCATGAAGTCATATCGAAAAAAGTGAGATCTGTGATAATTCGGTTTGTCAGACCAAACAAATTTTCTTCGTCTTTCAGGATAACCAATTCAATAAAAAACTACCAGCTTGCTATTGATGCTTAAAAGCTAATAGAGACCGGTAGTTTGATAATAACGAATTGCTTATAATTTAACCGTCGCCGGCAGGTATTTAGCGATCAAATCCTCATAATAGGGCTTAAGCTCTGAAACAACCGGTGTTACCGGACTTTTTGAATAAAGATCGTAGGGATTAAATTTATCTACCCATTTAAACATTTCCTTATCATGCGCGCTGAGCAAATGATCATAGGCATTTTCTCTGTGCTGAGCATAAAATGAATGATAACGAATCATATACAAAGCAGGTTCGGGCAGATGATCTTTCACCAGGTGATATAGATACTCATCATGTCCCCATGACATATGGACATTATCAAGGCCACATTGATGAGAATAAACCCCGTATTTTGTGTTAAATGCCGGGTCATTTGCGTCAGGGTTATCAGCAAAAAAATCGGGGTAAACGATCTTATCCGAAAACTGACAACCTACCGGGAAGGTATCGCCCACTACGTTCCATTGCGGCTCGCCAAACAAACAGAGTACTTTCCCCAGGTCGTGGATAAATCCTGTCAGAATAAACCAGTCGGGGTGTCCGTCTGCTCTGATAGCTTCAGCTGTTTGCAAAAGATGCTGCAACTGGTCGAGCTGAGTATCAGGGTCCGAATCATCAACCAGGGTATTTAAAAACTCCATTGCATCCCACCAGGGAATCTCTTTCTTATCAAATTTTAAGAAATTCTCTTTTTTGGCAAGTACATTGTGATAGGTTTGATACTTGTGGTTTAGCCGGTAAAATTCCCTGACACCGGTTAGCTCCGGACTATCGTAATTTCTGAACTCTTCTTTACTTTTGGCTGTTTTGCCAGGCTCGGGGTACCTTTGAAGCACGTCATCCTCCCAGCTTTCTAATGAGGGCAAAGGCGTATTATTCTCTTGATCTTTAGTTTCCATGTTGTTATCGACAAATAATGGATAATTGAGAAAAATTAAAAAGTTAATGGGCCCCTTACGGAACGCCCATTAACCATCAACTAATCCTGAAAGTGTGAACTTTCAGCCGAATCAATAATTCGGATTTTGTTTAATTACGCCCTTACTTTCATCAATTACCTGCTGAGGTATAGGCATATAGTAATTCTTGGGTCTCTGGAATGTTCTGGCCGGAATAATTACAGCGCCATTGTAAGGTGCCAGAGGCGACGCTTTTTTAGGTTTTCCAACAATGGTATCCAGATTTACGATCTTGTCTTTATCCCAACGAAGCAAATCCTGCCAGCGCACATTCTCGCCACCTAACTCTACCCGCTTTTCGTGGATGAGCTGCTGCATTCCTGCACCTGAAACCGGACTTAAACCAGCCCTGGTTCTGATCGCATTTATTTCTGCATCTGCACTGCCCGGGCCATTTTGCCTGATTTTAGCTTCCGCCACTATCAGGTATACTTCTGCAGTTCTTAATAATGGCTGCTTAAGATCGTAGTTCAGGTTACCGTCGCCGCTAGGCATGTAGGCCGTGTACTTTCTGATATAATAGCCAGTGGTAGACATACTGGGCAACATTCTGCCTGTTGATTGTCCTGCCTTACCGGCAAACATCTGTACCGCATCGGCATCCGATATGGTTGACATATTTGTTTGATTGGCGATGGAATCACCTACTGATAAAACTGTCGCTTGTTTCCTTACATCTCCGTTCTCGAATTCACTAACGAAGTTTTGCGTAGGGTGGTGAAAACCCCAACCCTGCCATGGCCTTGGTGAAAAATAGATCGATATTGGAGACTGCAATGAGCCGGATAATTCACCATTTTGATTCCAGACAGCAAATAAAAGTTCGCTGCTAGTTGTTTGTTGAATACCAGCAGTAAAATTGTCGGTATAATTGGGTGCCAGCGCATAGTTTGGATTGGTAATAACCAGCGTTCCAAACTGAATAGCTTTGGCAAAGTTATCTTCAAACAGGTAAAGTTTACTCAATAAGGCTTCTGCGGTACCTTTGCTTACGCGTCCTTTGTTAGCGCTGTCATAGGTTTCGGGGAGGTAGGTGATTGCTTTTAACAGATCTGCTTCCACCTGTGCCCTTACCAATTCTACTGATGATTTTGGAATATTATAGCTTCCATCCTGTACATTTTTTTCCAGAATCAGCGGCACTTCACCATAGATCTGGCTTAAAACGAAATAGGCATAAGCTCTGAGAAAATACGCTTCCCCCATTGACCTGTCACGAATAGAAGCATCCATTGACGGAACTTTCGGAATATATAGGATGGCATTATTGGCCCTGCCAATTTGCTCATAGGCGAAAGGCCAGGTATAATAAATTACCTGTAATGAAGGATCGGCGTTTAAATTGCCAACGGCTTTAAAATCCGGGTGATCACCAGCAACATAAATATCGTCCGACTGATCATCATAAGTATATATCGCATGGCCTATCCAGTCCTCAACATATAAAATATTATATATTCCAAGTACGTTTGCTACAACATCATTCTGATTTCGCCAAAAGGTGGCTGTTGTATAGGACCCGGTTGGTTTCTGTTCAAGAGGCTTTTTTATACAGCCAGGCATTAGTACAATACAAATGCATGCTGTTATTAATAATTTACATCTAGTTGAAATCATGATTCTATGTTTTATGAAATTAAAAATTTGCTGTCACTCCAAAGGTTACGTTACGGGCACTTGGGTATTGCGCAACGTCAACACCTCTTTGTGAGTTTGCAGGAGAACCACCCGAACTTGTGTAACCCAGTTCAGGCGTATATCCCTTGTAACCTGTAAGCATCAATACATTGTATGAACTTACGTATACACGTATGTCGGGCAATTGCGCACCCCCAATGGTCTTTTTCACAAATGTGTATCCAAGTGATACACTCTTTAATGATAAATAAGAACCATTTTCAACCCAAAGGTCAGACGAACGATAGTTGTTGTTCAGATTGGTATTGCTTAGGCGGGGGATCGAATTGCTGGTACCTGCACCGTGCCACCTACCGGTTTGTTCGGCATACCAGTTAAATACCTGTGTTGCATCCAGCCCGGCAAGACGGTCGGCATTGTAAATCTTGAACCCGGTAGCGCCGGCAACATTGAATGAGAAATCAAAATTCTTATATGACAAGGCGCCATGGAAGCCAAAAACAAATTTAGGATTTGGATTGCCCAGGTTTACACGGTCTTTATCATCAATGATACCGTCACCGTTAACATCCAAAAATCTAACATCACCAGGTTTTATATTGCCTTTATTTGGATCGTTTCTGATCGAAGGATCGTTATCGATATCAGCCTGTGATTGATACAGTCCATTGGTTTTAAATCCGTAGAACGATGCAATTGGCTGTCCCTGATAGGTGCGGGAGATATCTACGTTCTCGCGTCCATAAGGTGTGGAAGAAATATAGGCAGATTGACCATAAAGAGCAGTAACCTTATTACTCAGGAACGAAGCATTTGCACCAAATGAATATTTCAGAGCACCTGATTTATTCTGATAATTCAGCTCGATCTCGACACCATGGTTATTCATAGCACCAATATTTTGATTTGGCAGCACTATATTACCCGGGTCGTCGGGCAAATTGGTTTGCGCACCGAAGGTTTCCACCAATTGGAATGGAATCAACATATCGGTAGTCTTTTTATTAAAATAAGTGATGGTACCGCTAAGGTGATTCTGCAATGTGCTGAAGTCTAAAGATATATTGGTCATTGCTGCTCTCTCCCAGGTTACGTTCGGGTTAGCAAGGCCGGTTATATAAGCACCATTCTGCAGTAAAGTACCGGTACCAAGGGCATATCCCGCACCGCTACCGTATCCAAGTGTACTTAAATATTGAAAATTACCTATGTTTTGATTACCTAATTGTCCCCAGCCACCAGTAAGTTTCAAAGAGCTGAACAGGTCTTTTACTGCACCCTGATAAAACTCTTCGTCGGAAATTCTCCAGCCTGCTGAAAATGCAGGGAAATAACCCCATTGTTTACCCTGGGCAAATTTGCTGGAGCCGTCGGCACGCATGGTCACGGTTAGTAAATACCTACTATCGAAAGCATAATTACCTCTCACGAAATAAGATTGAAGGCCTTCGGTTGGCGCGTTGTTGCCGCTATTGTTTGCACTATTGCCCAGGTTTAGCACCCTTTGGTTGGGGTCAAGGTCGGCAAATCCGGTTCTTGAAGCACCAACATAGTTGCCTTTGATCAGCTGTGCTGAATAACCACCGGTAACAGTAACTTCATGCACCCGGTTGAAGGTTTTATTATAGGTCAGATAATATTCTTCCAACAATGAAGAGCCTTTGCTATAGCCCTGGTTTAAGGTTGCAACTGAAGGCCCTCTGGTTTGATCAGGCATAGGAACCTGAAAATTATAGTAGTCTGAATAGTTATTATCGTATGAATAATTCGCTTTCACTTTCAGGCCATCAAACAGATCAACCTCTGCATAACCATTGGCCAGCAATCGGTTGGTTTTGTTATAGGCATCTGTTAGTTTTGCTGTTGCAACCGGGTTATTGATATCGCCAAGCTGATTATCAGCTTGCGAAGAACCCCAGGAGCCATCTGCGTTTGTAACAGGAATCGCCGGATTAAACCGAATCGCACTCCAAACTAAACCAGCCTGAGTTGACCTGGTGTCGGGCGATGTGTTATTCGAGTTTGAATAAAGTATGTTTTCACCAATTCTGATATGCGAAGTAACCTTATGGTCTGAATTCACCCTGAAATTATAACGTGTAAACAGCGAATTTGGGATCATACCAGATTCATTATAATAGTTTCCCGAAAAGCTATATACCGAGTTTGCCGAGCCACCGCGTAATGCGATATCTGCATTCTGCACATGTCCGGTGCCAAGCAGTGCCCGCTGCCAGTCGGTACGTTGTACTGCATAATTCGGATTGGACCATATGGTTGGCGGCGTTAAACCGTCGTTGGTATACGACTCTGTTTTAAGCTGTGCCAGTTCGGGCGCAGTTAGCATCTTGATGAATTTTACTGGCGTGTTCTGGCCGGTGTAAAGGTTTATCGTGGTTTTTAGCGCCTCATTGTAATTTCCCTTTTTAGTAGTAATAATTACCACTCCATTAGCTGCCCGTGATCCATATATTGCCGAGGCGGATGCATCTTTCAAGATATCTATGGTTGCGATATCATTTGAATTGACATCATTTAAGCCTCCTGCCGGAACGCCGTCAATAATTACGAGCGGGTCGGAATTATTGATCGTTCCTGTACCGCGGATACGAATGCTTGGGGTACTTCCTGGTGCGCCATCATTTCTAACAATGTCCACGCCCGAGGCTCTGCCTTGCAAAGCATCCGCAGGGTTGCTCACCGGCAGGTTCTTCAGGTCATCGCCTTTTACGCTGACGATAGAGCCGGTTACGTTCCTTTTTGACTGCGAACCATAACCAACCACTACCACTTCATTCAATGCGCCGGATGCCACAGGCAGCACGATCACAATTTCTGGTGGTGCCTGATCGCCAACAACGATATGGCGATCAATAGTTTTCATACCAACGAAGCTGACACTCAGGTCATATTCGCCGGCAGGCACACTTAATTGAAATCTACCATTTGCATCAGTTACTGTAGCTGCATTGATTTTTTTAATGGCGATGGTTGCGCCCGGCAATGTATTACCGCTTTCGTCCCTTACTACCCCTTTGATAAGCGTATTCAGAACCGGGGTGCCG
>CAISPD010000190.1 GCA_903887275.1 uncultured Mucilaginibacter sp. | reverse complement strand
TGAGATGTGAGAATAGAGACCAATTTTTTAATCTCAAATCTCAAATCTCATATCTAACAGGATGTGCCCGAAGAGAGACTCGAACTCTCAAGAGACAATTCTCAACGGCTTCTGAGACCGCAACGTTTACCAATTTCGCCATCCGGGCCTCTGAAGTAAAAGGCCGAAATAAATCGGCCCTTTTGTCTTCAAGGCTGCAAATATAAATCTTTCGATCATATTGCTAAAAAATAAATCGAAAATATACCCCGGCGGGCAAAATGGTTTAGCTTGTAGGCTGGTATTCGTTTTTGTAATACCATTCTAAAAGGTACACACCGTCGCTCCAGGTAAGTTTACCTTTAGCGGCGACCTGTGCCGCCAATACCGATAAATTGTGCAGGAAAGCGCTTTTAATATCGCCATCCAAACCCTGTAATACTTTAACTGCGCATTCGGATATCGCTGCAGGATCGGTCAAACTGCCGCAACTATCAGCCAGCTTTAGCTCGGTTAAAATAGCCGGTAATTTAGCTCTTAGCAGGTTTTTGATCTCATCGTCAATATCGCCGGGGATAATTGCGGTCAGAATATCGGCGGCAGGTGACTCGACGAAATTTTTGATGTTTTCGGTCAGGATAACACCTATGTGTATGGCAGTTTTTAATTCGACTGGAAAGCCCTCGAATAGGGATTTGATCTCGTTCCAGATTTTAGCAAGAAAGGTTGTTAGGCTCATATAAATTTTGGTTTAGAAATTTAATTATTGAATGACTGAATTATTGGGTTCGGGGTAGATCCTGGATTGTTCGGGATTTGAAAATTGACTTTTTTCAGCGCTTATCTGTTGTTGGAGGATCACAACTTCGCTTTCGAGTATCTTTAACCTGAGTTCGTCAACTCTTGCCTGCGTCTCCTGTTTAACCCCTACTTCATGTATATCGGCTCTCAATTGAAAGTAGGTGGTCATTACTGAAGCAACTATGCTGGCAGTGCTGATCACGGTAATAACCAGGTTTTTTAACGTAATGCCTTTTAATTCGCGTTGCTCAATGGTTGTCATATGTTTTAATTGGTTAGGAATAATGCACGCTCTATTCCACGACGTTTTGCCAGGGTAACCGATACTATTTTCTGACCTGTTTGCGGATCTGTGATTTTGTCCCAAACTAAGAACTGATCGGCTGCGCCGTTGTAGTCCTGGGTATTTAACTTGTGCAGTAAGTTTGATTGCTTCAGGGCTCCTGTTCCCTCATTGTAAGTGAACGATACCAGGGCATCAAACTGGTTCTGGCTAAGCGGCACTTTGACCAGCACATTTACAGCATCGGTATATTCCCCCAGCGTATTGGCCAATAATGCCTCGGCCTGTTCATTGCTTGCCAATTTATCACCAGGTTTAACCTGTTTGCCGTCATGATAACGGGTGGAGCCATATCCGATGGTCCAAACACCTGCGGAATCGCGATATGCTATCAGCCGCAGCCCCTCAAATTTTTTAATCAGAGCTATGCCCTGGCTACTCAGTTGCATGGTATAAGAAATTTTGATTTTAGGTGGGTATTAAAAAGAATTTAAAAGGCTTTGAGCCTTGGGCGCGATGAAAGCCGCTATTTCAGTTGCACCAAGCGCAGTTGGGTGGATCCCATCCTGATAGCGGTTTGCGTCTGAAGGGTTTGTCATACTGATCAATGACTGCATATCAACCACAAGGTCGGCACCAGCGGTATTGGCAAGTATTAAGGCATGAAGAGCATTCCAGGCAGACATTTTACTGGCATCGCGTGTTTCGTTAGTGCTGATGAGCGGTGTCATCAACATAACTTTAACATTTACGCCCGTTATTTGAGCCGCTTTTACCATTGCCGTTATATTAGCGTAAATTGATGCGGGATCAACGTTAGCTGCCAGGTCATTGTGCCCTACCATTATCTGTACAATGTTTTTTACAGAGGGCACAATATTCGCTGAAACTTCGGCTGAAAACCCATTGAGACAATTAGCTGAAGTCCGTCCCGAAACGGCCTTGTTATTCAAACTGATGTAATATCCAGTTGCCTGCATCTGATCAATCTCCTGATCGGGATAGGATTTGGCTACACCTAATCCGGCAGAAATACTATCGCCTATTTGATGTACCACAACTGGACGGGCTATTGTGTAATGTCTCGAAAAATAATCCATCACGTTTGCTACCTCAGCATCGCTGTGCTGTACATTGCAGATCAGTATCCTGCCAATACCGCCGGTGTAATAGGATTGTGCCGGTATGTAGCCGATATAATGCTGCCCGGTTGGCATGTTCGGATTGGTTGTTGATGGGTTGTAGTTAAAAGAAGCCAGGCCTACAGCATTGTAAAATTTATTTACTCCGTTTGCATGCGAAATTGCATATGCTTCCCATTTGCCTGGATATTCTCTCATGCCATGTGCGGCTAATGCTGTAGCTCCCTGATAATAACCTCCGGGCAATACAAAGGCCCCGTCGGTATTGCCATCAGCAAAGCCATAGCCATCGCTTAGCCCCCCGTTGTAAAATGGACCGGTAACAGAAGAAACATTATCTACTTTGCGGATAACATAAATTGTAAATTCTGTTCCGTTAAGGATCAAATTACCGGTTAAATATCCATTCAGAAATGAAAAATAAGGTTTGTTACCGGGGCCGCCAGAAGTACGATAAACAGGCTGGTGATTGCTATCAGATTGTGAACTGCTGATACCTGCTACTGTACCTTTTATGTTCGTGATTTTCCCCGATTGAACAGTTACCAGATCAGCTCTTGCCGGATCAAAATCTTCAACCAGGCCCCGCACCGTCGGAAATGGCGTTAGTGAAGCTATAATTTCGTTAATGGCTTCAACGGTTGATCGCGAATTGGTTCGCAAATTCCAGGTTTCTCCGATTTCAGTTGATAAAACGCTCAGATCATTTGCTGGCAAATTTGCCCAACAGGTATCAAAATCATTAACGCTCTTTTTAATAAGCACCTGACCGCTGCTGCCGCCGGCAGCAACACCCGGTCCCGCCTGGCCTGGCGGGCCAGCCTGACCTGCGGGGCCTGTGCTGCCCGACTGACCTGCAGGGCCGGCTGCGCCAACCATTCTTATCCCTGCAGGCCATACATCAGCGGTTTTTGGGCCGAATAAGGTCGATGTACTTGTATTTATGTAAAAATCGCCATTGGTGCCTGTTTGTATATCAGAAGGATCGGTGCTGCCGTATAATATTGTTCTACCATCGGTACCATTCGAACCATTTTTTCCATTTGCGCCTGTAGGACCGGCCGGGCCGGTTTGCATTGAAAAAACCTGTACCCAATTTCCCGATGTACGTTTGTAAAAAATGCCGGTACTGGTGTTTATATAGGTGTCATTCTCGTTGCCTGTTGCAGGTGATGGTGTGCCGAAGCCATAAAGTACAGTTCCATCGTTTGTTTCACCAGGTGTAGGTATTGTATAAACCACGGTCCAGATATCAGCCAGTTTTTGCATAAAGCTTCCGGTTGCAGTATTGATAAACAGGTCGTTGTTTTTCCCTTGGGTATCAGGTGGAATTGTTCGGCCAAAGGAAATATTTGCACCCACATTTAAATTAGAGCGCATAAATGCCAGAAGTGCCGAAAAAGTGAACTGGTAACTTATGCCCTCACTAACCATAACAGATAGGTCCGAACCGTCCAGTAGATTAGCCAGAGGTAATTCGCTTATTTTTTTGTCAGTTGCCATTAATTCAAAGATTGGTTAGTATTTAATAAACTGTTGCTGCCAGGATCAGCAGGGTAATTGAAGGCTGTTTTATCAATGCCCCTGATACGAGGACCTGATTGTCGGCTACTTTTGTTTTTTGGATCGTAGTTCCACAATGGGAAATCTTTACGGTTATCACGCAGAAATTTTTCAACTTCGTTTGCATGTGCATTTGCCACACTTCTGTGTTGCTGAACTAATTTTGTGATTTCTTTAGCTGATAAAGCTTCAGCATTATCATGATGCTTGATTACGGGCCCGGTTGATGTGTATTGTATTGCATCTACTTCAACGAACCGGGCAAAAGTGTAATATACCAGCATTGGTAACAGGCCCTCATAAAGTACAACATGTCCGTGGCGGTCAAGGTACTCGCTTCCGTTTAATAAGTCTTTGTAGGGTTGCGGCGTATGATCCATCAATGTGCCGTCAACATTAAAATATTGGATAAAATCGTAGTAAAAAGCATGGCCAAGGAAAGGTTTCAGATCAAGCTCCTGAGCTTTTTTTACAAAAACCTTTATCCGGTCTGATTTGATATTGACCGATAGATCCTCATAGTTCTGAAAAGTGATCTGGTCGATTAAGTAAACAGGGTTCATCGTGGTGTTGATTAATTAATTGGATTGATAAAGTTGGCGGGGTAATTAGGGCGGAAAGAGCCGTTAGAGGATTTATGATTTTATATCAATTGCGGGCAACATGGCGTATTCAATCCTCCCGAATTACTTCGGGGTAACCTTTTAACTGCGCTCCCGGGCACATGGCTTCAGCTTCAGATTGCTTAAAGCCATAAGCATAAATCAGCGTGGCAATTTTATTTTCGACAGGGAGGGCAGAGGCTAACAATTGGTTGATACTTGCGCCAGCTTTAATGCCGGTAATATCGTCTGCTACCTCGGTGGGCACAGGTACAATATCCCAATTACCAGATGGATTTATGGAGGGATAGAAATTGTTAAATAGTTGGGCAAAGGTTTTGCTCAGGTCTATCCGCTCGGGGGCAGTGTTATCATTAAATTCGCTAATTGCCTCTTTTTTTTCTCCGCCGTTGCTCAGACCCGACGATTTTTCTGGATTAATCAGTTCTTTCGGGATCGAAAAGCCTTTGATGATACGTGCTTCTACCGATTTTTCGGTCGCCTCAAATAACTTATCGTTGTTCTGAATGGCATAAGGCTGGAAAGAAGGTTTGGAACTTTCGTCCTCATATTCTATCACAATAATTTTTTGTGCACTTTTTGCTCCCTGAAAAGTCCCGAGGTCGCGCTCCAGTTGCGACGCTTTGTTACTGTAAACTTGTTTGTCGGAATCGGCGGTGCTATTGTCGGCTTCCTCCCGACGCGACTGCATAAAAAGCATGGTTGAGGGTAAGAATCCGGTAAGTACCTCCCGGTTGTTAAATATTTTTATCCCCGCTTCTGTTTCAAAATCTTCCCAAACGCTGTCTGCCTCGATCAGGGGATAGTCGTCAATTTCCGGATTGAAATAGAATAGTTGCCCCTTGTAATTATTCCAGCCGCCCGCGGCTGTTACCTGGTGCCTGATACTTTCCGGATCAGGGTTGTACTTGTCCAGGAAAGCAATCTTGCTACGTGTGATGTTTTTCCATGTTTTTCGACCCCAGTCAGTATAAATTGCATATTTCCCCCGGGTTTCTGGGTTTCCCGGGTCGCCGATCCGGATATCCTCAAAACGAACATAATTTGCCGAAGCAACTTTGAAATTTGCATTATAATTGATGTGAATTCCAAATCCAGTGAACAAGGCCATATCTGATGTTACTGCCTTTAGTAATTTTCCAAGGCTCAATCCTTTGTCGTTTATGAGCTGATTTGCCAGGTCGTGTTGTTCAAAGCCGTTGCCTCCGATAAATTTTGCTCGTTTATTCCAACAGTCTTTGGCGGTAGGAGAGGCACCAACCAGTTCCAGCATACGCTGGGGATAAGCGTTATCCATGTCGTAATTAAGTATGCCGAAACTCTGATTGGGCCTTACGAGTATTCGTTTTTCAATTTGTGGCAGGTAGGTTTTCATGGTTGGTTATTAAGTTCATGGATATTGGTTCATGGAACATGATCCGGCTGGGATAGTGTGTAGTTTTGGGGTTTATCGACCAGTCAATGAACCTTTAGTTTAATTGATCCACTAAGCCACCAATGCATCGATGGCAGCTAGAGTACTGGCATAGGTTGCCGGGCCGTTTGCGGCGGCTATTGATACTGCGCGTGGCGGGTAGGGTTCGCGAAGCTTATCGGGATTGGTTAGCTTAAGTTTATAGCCACCATCCAGGTTTTCGTCGGCTGCATTGCGTTCAGAGTCGCTTAGGATCAAGCCGTTAACTGCCCCAAACAGTTCGAAAGCTGAATTGCTGCTATGGTGGTTGTTGGCTACGATTGCCTTAACCCGGCCATAACCCATTGCCATTAACTGTGCCTTGATATCCACTGAAAATCCGGCGATATTAAAATCAATTTCCTCGGTATAGCGAGGTCCGGCTGGTGTTTTAACCAATTTTGAAAGGGTGTTAAAACTATTATTGGTGCCTTCAAACTTATATATTCTGGCACCCTCTATGGGGCTTAAGCCGGTAACGATCAATGGATTCTGAGGGTCAAAACTTAGTGCTATTTCGTCGGCATTGAAAATGTAGATCATATCTTCTATACCGGCTGTTACCGGAGAGCCCGAACTCAGGCTGAATCCCGCATTTATTTTGTTATAAATTGACATTTTAGTTAGTGAATTAGTGAGTTAACGAAAGCGTGAGTTAATGAATGAGTGAAGAAGTACTTTGGCGAATGACCGAATTAGTGAATCAATTATCGCCCTGATGTTTTGGTTTTTGAAATGTTATTGATTTGTTTCTGATCCATCTATCCAAACACTCAATCGCTAACTCACTCATTCACTCATTGAATCAGGCTCCCAGGTAGAAGATCTCGTTGGCAAATTTGAAGTTTACGGCAGCTTTCATTCTGGCCTTTATTCGTACCACATCGTCATTGGTATACGGTTTTAGGTATACAGTTGACAATTCGGAAGCATCACCCAATAGATCGACGCCAAGGAAAAGGTTGGAGGAGCGTGCACCCAATATGGTATTTGCCTGCCAGTGGTTCATCAACTGAAGCGGTACGCCCAGGTAGTCCATTTTCTTTGGATCGGTAAAAGCATTAAGCACATTTGTTGCTTTGTTTGCTTGGGCCTGGGCATAAGCATACCCTACGTGAAATGGTACTTGCAGATTGAAATCTTCCTGTGCTCGGTCGGCCGGATCAAGTTGTGCATAAACGCTTCCCAATACCTTTAAAACGTTACTTAGATTGATATAACTTACGGTAGCAGCTGTTGAATTTCCCGAGAAAACTGCAGGCTTACGGGTATTGACCTCATTATAATTTCGAACGAGTTTGAAAGTAGTTGCGCTGGCAATTTGAATAAAATAAGACTGCCCCTGAATTGGGATACCAGCTGCACTGTTGGTGATATCTTTACTTGTTCCGGTAACTGCGCTTATTGATACCACATCGCCATCAGCAAGCGTTGAAGTGTCTGCTACAGTTACGATTCCATTGGCGTCGATAGCAGTTGCGGCAAGGGAAGTTCCGGGTTTGCTTAGGTTAACCTTATATACACCCGAAGCTGCAGCTATTGTTGGTAATAAGCCGGCAAATGGCGCTGTAAATGACGCCTCTTTTGTTGATGATTTACCCAGCCAATACAAACGCTCATTGGCGATCTGAATTTTGCTTAGGTACCGCTGTACCATAAAGTCTGAAAGGTCTACAACCCCCTCATAGTCGGCAAATGAACCGGGTTTTAAACTTTGTGCTTCCCATGATTGAATAAGTTTATCCCATTGTTCCTGCTTCATGAATTCATATACTACAGGATCGAGGTAGCTTTCGTTTTGTGATGCCGCTGTACCCTGGTCGGTAAAGATGCCGGATGGATCCTGCAGCACTACGTCGTCATCTACGTCGAGGATCACTTTGCGCGATTTTACGTCGTTGATAACAGTCAGCAGTCCTCGTTTTACCGAATCTGCTTCAAGCAGGGTGCTGGCCATAAATCCTGCCAGCGCTTCGCCGGCATAAGTGTTGTTTGTAAATGTAAATTGAGCCATGTTTGGGTTTAGTATTTTAGAGTTGATTGGTTTAGTTTTAGTAGCAGTAGCAGTAGCAGTTGCAGTAGGAATAGAAGTAGTTGTAGCAGTTGCAGTAGTAGTAGCAGGTTGGGTAGAAGTGGTAAAGTGGCAGCATTATTTTAAAGGAAACCGCTACTGCTACTGCCACTGCCACTATTACCTTGAAATAGCCTTCTTGACAGCGTTTTGTGCCAGTGTAGTTTTCGGGGCGAAAAAAGGAGCAGATTCAGTTTTTGCCTTGCTGCTGCGGCGTGAGTTTTCGGGACTAAAATCAGACCTGATCTCGTTTTTTACTTCTTCGCGTGTTTTATTCAGGCGAATGTTTGCTTCCTCCAATGCGGCTTTTGCTTCAGCGAGCAATGCATTTTGTGCATTTAACTTGGCTCTAACCGCTTTGATCCGGCTTAATGCTGCTGTTTTGCTTTTGCCGTTAAACAAGTTTTCCGGCAGATCGTCGTCGTCATCCTCAGCATCCTCATCCTGACTTACCTCCTGCACTTTCCCAGCAACTACCGTGAATTTTTTACCTGAGGCAGAGGTATAGCTGTCGTTTAATGCCGGCGCGTCAAGGTCTTCATCCTGGTAAACGTCAGTGCCTTCGTCCAGATCGCCGGCATGGTGTAGTGTGCCTTTATCGGTTATGGTTTGCTTGTTGACCACCTTTTTAAAGAAGTTCATCACCTTATCCAGTACCGAGGTGGTGCGGTCGATAAGTTCTTTGTTTTCTAAATTCATGTCTGTTTGTTTATTTAAGATTTTGTTGATGCATTGGCGGTAAATGAGCGGTGCCGATTCTGTGTAGTTTTGGATAATAAGCCTGTTGCTGATCGGATCACTATAGTCGTCTACCCGATCGATAAAACCGAGGTCAAGTGCCTGTTCGGCCGTCATCCAGGTAACGGAATCGATCAAATTGTTAATGGCCTGGCTGTCCATCCTGGTTTTGTCCATATAGATCTGCGCCAGGCGCGATTGCACCACATTCAGCATTTGCACATCCTTCAGTAATTCGTCTGCATTACCTCCGGAGCCAACCATCGGTTTGTGGATCATCAACAGAGCATATTTGCTCATCACTATAAGGTCGCCAGCCATAGCTACTATTGATGCAGCCGAGGCCGCCAGGGCATCAACATAAGTAGTTACTTTTCCGTGGTATTTTTTCAGCTGGTCGTATATCGCAATGGCATCAAAAGCACTCCCGCCGGCCGAACTGATGTGGATGTCAACATCCTGGCCGTTCGCTGCCTGCAGTTGCAATTGTATAGCATTTGATGATAATGGTCCGGAGCCAATGGTATCACTCTCTGTGTCGTACAGGTATATTTTATAAGTCATATTTTGGGGATTACACCGATGGAATTGCGATTACACCGATAGACTCGTTTTGTGAAAATTTTAACGGGATTGAAAACCTAAGCACAGGTATTCTTCAAATTCAATAGCTCTGCGAATTTTGATTCGGATGATTGATATATTCAAATATCGGGACAATTGTTGGTTTGGGTGGTGACGCTGTTTTGTCAGTTGTTGGTTTTCGATCGCCTGATAGCAGAACTATTTTGCTAAGCGATCCCACCGATTTTTTTCAGATCAAAGGCAATTAAAAACCCCCACCATTTAATGATTGTTATGCTTTATGGCATATTCAAATATCGTTATTATCTTGTTGGGGAATGGTGACAGGGTTTTGTCAGTAGGTTGCCGCAACTTAAAAGTAGAGATAAAGCGATTTTTGTTTTTCCTGCGCTAAGGCTTTCAAGCCCTTGATTTTCAACTTGATTATTCTATCTTTAAACCATCACATTTAAACTCGCCTCTTTTGGTTCATGAAACGCCGCTGGTTTTTTTCAATTTTCGATGATATTCTTTTGAAAAGCCAGATGGCTGCAGGCAATAAGTTGATCATTTATGGATTCCGGTTGCTATACGGATTGGCCATAATCTATGGCCGGGTTGCCGATAAGTATTGCGGTCTGATAGGGTTTGGCGACTTAATGAATGGATCCACATCGTTTACCATTTTCCAGCCATTATAATGAAAAGAATATATCTTTCTGTGCTACTGTTGTTTTGTTCGATGTCTAACCTTTTCGCTCAGGGCCCGCCGGTCTTCCAACTAAATAAACTTTCAAAACAGGATACCATTTTAAGTGGATGGAAGTTTGAGGCAGGTGATGACCCGAAATGGGCTGCAACCACTTATGACGATAGTAAATGGAAAGGCATAGATGCCGGGCAGGATGTTTTGGGATTTAAAGAACTTCATAAATCGGGCATCGGGTGGATCAGGCTTCATATCCGGGCCGACAGCAATTTAGCCGCCAAACAACTGATGGCCTGGATCGTGCAGTACACAGCTTCAGAGATCTATTTAAATGGTAAGCAAATATTAAAATATGGCACTATTAACGCCGATCCGGACAAGGTGGTCGCCTATTTGCCCTCGACAGAACCGCTCCCCATCAAACTTGTTCCCGGCGACAATTTGATCGCCGTGCGACTGGCTTATCAGCCTGGTCTGCCCTACGTTTCTAATTATTATAGGCCGCTGCCTGTTTTCAGCCTGTACACCAATAACCATGATGCTGCAATGGCCAATTACCGTAGCAGGATGCACCTACAGACCATGGTAATTATTAACCTGGGTATAGTTGGCGGAATGCTGGTTATTATCAGTCTGATTTATTTCATCTATTTTCTTTTCGACCGCAGCCGTAAAGTGAACTTGTATTATTCTTTGTATGGTGCAATGATCAGCGTCAATGCTTTGCCAAACGAAATATGGGGTGTTGAACGGTTTGGGACAGTAAGTTCAGAAATGTGGATGAATTTTCTGGTGGAAATTATCATGGTTCCGGCAATGCTGTTCCTCCTGTTGACGGTATATACACTGTTCGCCTATACCAACCGTTTGGTATTTAAGTTTCTGGTGCTGGCAGGAGCATTTGCGGTTGTTTTTAGTTATACAAATGGCACTATCGGTGGATGGTTGTGCGCCACAGTTTTTCCGGTATTGTGTCTGGTTGAAGGAGCATACGTATGTGTTTGGGCTATGAAGCGCAAGCATAAGGATGCACGTATTATTCTGCCCGGCATATTTTTATTTACAGTATTAAACGTGTTCGCCAGTAGTTTGGACCAAACGACTATAATTTCGCAGGTTTTATATTATGCTGCTATTCTTTCGTTTCCGGTTGGAATGTCATTTTACCTGGGCGTTCAAAATTCATTGACCAATAAAAACCTAAGGGCAACACTGGCAGAAGTGCAGGCACTTTCGGCACAAACACTTGCCCAGGAAGCCGAAAAGCAGCAATTGCTTGCCAGTCAGAATGAGACACTGGAACAGCAGGTAAACGAACGTACAGCGGAGTTGAACCGATCACTGCAAGAGCTAAAATCCACCCAAACCCAGCTCATCCAATCCGAAAAAATGGCCTCGCTGGGGGAGTTGACGGCGGGCATCGCCCATGAGATACAGAACCCGCTTAACTTTGTCAATAATTTTTCGGATGTTAACCGCGAAATGCTCGTCGAACTGCAGGAAGAGCTGGATAAAGGTGATATTACCGAAGCCAAAGCAATAGCAGCCGACATTGAACAAAACGAGCAAAAGATCAACCACCACGGTAAACGTGCAGAAGCGATCGTCAAAGGTATGCTCGAACATTCGCGTGTTGGTTCCGGCGTTAAAGAACCAACCGATATCAACCAACTGGCCGACGAATATATCCGCCTTAGCTATCATGGGCTCAGGGCAAAGGACAAAAATTTTAATGCGGAGCTTATTGCCAATTTTGATAGTTCGCTACCTAAAGTAAATGCTATTCCGCAAGATATTGGCCGGGTATTGCTAAACCTTTTTAATAACGCCTTTTATGCCGTCAATCAAAAAGCAAAAACTGCTGGTGCTGATTATAAACCAGAGGTTTCGGTGAGTACATCAACCGGGAATGGCCAGGTGCTTATTGTTGTAAAAGATAACGGAATAGGTATCCCGGATGCTATCAAAGAAAAGATTATGCAGCCTTTTTTTACAACCAAGCCTACCGGCGAGGGTACTGGCCTGGGATTAAGCTTAACTTATGATATGGTGGTGAAGGGGCATGGGGGGCAAATAGATATTAGAAGTTCCGAAGGCGAAGGAGCGACATTCACGATTATACTACCTGCACAATAACATAATGAAAAAAACAGCCACTGCATTACTTTTACTACTCACATCTTTTACCCTATCGGCGCAGAGACACAACGATAGTTTAAAACGCTTGCTTAGCCAGGGTACGGCCGATACTGTCCGCATCAACTTGCTTGTTGATCTTAGCAGGAACTATTACCTTTTAATGCCGGATAGCGGCTTTTATTTTGCTTCAAAAGCACTGGCCATTGCAAAAAAAAGCGGCAACGAGGAGGGCGAAGTACATGCCCTAAGCCAGGTAGGCTTTTCCATGTGGTTGCTGGGGAACATACCAGAGGCGCTGCAAACCTTTTATAGTTCGCTCCACATGGCCGAGCGGATAAACGACGAGTGGAGCGTTGCCCGCAATTACGATGGCATCAGTTGTATTTATGCCGAAAATGGCGACATGAGATCGGCTGTAATTTACGCTCAAAAAGCTGCGACGATCTTTAACCGGTTGCGCGATTATGAAAATGAAGTAGATGAATTGATGGACATTGGCGATTTTTATTCAACGAGTCAGTTGGATTCGTCATTATTCTATACAAAAAAGGCCTTCGATCTGTCTACCCGTATTCACGATACCAACTGGCTCCCGCAAATACTCACCACTTTGGGCAAGGATTATATGGCCAAGGGTAACAAAGCGCTCGCGCTGTACAATCTGCGTAAATCGGCGGCTATGGCCTTAAAATACAATGAGCCCTACAATTTGATAGGCGCGTACCAAGCCATGGCCTACCTTTTTAGTAAATCAAATGAGCTCGACTCCTGTTTAGTATACACCAAACAGGCATTCAGTATTTCACAAAAAGGATTGTTTTCGTTAAACAGGGAAAATTCCGCGGCGCTTTTGGCCAGCCTTTATTATGGAAAAAACGATCATGAGGCAGCATTTTACTACCATATGGCAAGCGAAATAAGGGACAGTTTATTTAACGACGAAAAGCAACGAAAGGTATTAATATTGAATATTGCCGAACAGCAGCATGAGGCCGACCTGAAGTCCACCCAGGAAAAGTTTGTAGCGCGGATACGTTTGTACGTCGTTATTGCTACAGCGGCTGTACTTCTGTTTATCGGTATTATGTTGTGGAATAATAACAGGAAGCAAATAAAAGTGAACAAATTGCTTGCTGAGCAGAAAGAAGAAATTGCTTCGCAACGCGATCATCTGGGTGTAACGATTGAACGGCTCAAAGCCACCCAATCCCAACTTATCCAATCCGAAAAAATGGCCTCGCTTGGTGAGTTAACTGCGGGCATCGCCCACGAGATCCAAAACCCGCTCAACTTTGTCAATAATTTTTCGGATGTTAACCGCGAAATGCTGACCGAACTGCAGGAAGAGCTGGATAAAGGTGAAATAGCCGAAGCCAAAGCAATAGCAACCGACATTGAACAAAACGAGCAAAAGATCAACCACCACGGCAAGCGCGCAGAAGCGATCGTCAAAGGTATGCTAGAACATTCGCGTGTTGGTTCCGGCGTTAAAGAACCAACCGATATCAACCAACTGGCCGACGAATATATCCGCCTTAGCTACCATGGACTAAGGGCGAAAGATAAAAGTTTCAATGCGGAGCTTATTACCAATTTTGATACCTCCGTTCCTAAAGTAAATGCAATTCCGCAGGATATAGGCCGGGTGATGCTCAACCTGTTTAACAATGCCTTTTATGCCGTAAACCAAAAACAGAAAACAGCAGGCGCGGATTATAAGCCCGAAGTGTCGGTAACCACTTCAACTGAAAATGGACAGGTGATCATCAAAGTAAAAGACAACGGTATTGGCATACCAGACGCTATCAAAGAAAAGATCATGCAACCTTTTTTTACAACCAAGCCAACTGGTGAAGGTACTGGTTTAGGGTTGAGTTTAACTTATGATATGGTGGTTAAGGGGCATGGGGGGCAAATAGATATAAACACGCGGGATGGTGAGTTTACCGAATTTATAATTGTATTACCTGTTAAATCGTTATAGATGAATAAAAAACACATCGTCGCTTTAGTAGTTTGTTGCACCTTGGCTATACGGTTGCTGGCGCAACCCCACTTTCATTTTACCTACGCTTACAATAGCGATAAAAAAGAATTGATCAGGCAATTGAATGTCGCAAAAGACGATGCAAGCAGGCTGAATACGCTGAACAATCTTATATTCTATTTTCCGCTGGTAGAAGGGATGGCTGATATAGATACGCTTTATCTTAATCAATTAATAACCCTCAATCAAACTGCAAAACTTATTGATGTTAAGCCATACCTAACACTTAGAGCAGCATTGAGAATTGATATTAAGAACAACCCGCATGGGGTACTCCTTTTACTTGAAAAGGCTGTAGAGGAATTTGACGAACAAAACACAGAAGTACCGGCCCTGTTAACTGAAATGCGTTTTTTTTTTAATTTAAATAACGATCAAAAGGGCAAATATCAATATTATTCAAATAAACTATCCTATTACCAGCAAAACCAAAAGAACAACAACGCCGCCGCCTGCTATCATTGTTTGTCAGGCTACTATATATTTGAAAACGACCTGAACCAGGCCATTAATAATTACCTCAAGGCAAGTGAACTATTTAAGTCATACTCCAATTTATGGTACGCCCATGACCTGGGAGTTGCCGGCAATACATATACGGCCTGGGGTAACAAAACGAAAGCATTATTTTATTTACAAAAAGCCCTTAAACTTGAAACCGGATTTAAGATAACGGGGGATATTGATAACCTAATCTTAGATCTTGCTGAAGTTCAATATCAACAAAAAAACTACCAGGCCTCTTTAGATTATCTTGATAAAGTAAACGATTTAGTTAACAAGAGCAAGAGTCCTTCAAGAATCATAAATTTTAAGCGGATGACTATTGCAACAGCGAGGACTTTGAGTTTAGTCGGCCTTAACAAACTTGATGAAGCCAAAAATCAACTGCAAATTTTAAATAGCCTTCCCCCAGTCCAGCAAATCGACCGGGTGTTTTCGACAAATCAATACAGCTTACCTGAATATGCATTTTATAAATATTCCCTCGCTGTTAGCGATCTCCCAAAAGCAGAAATGTATTTGCTTTCCGCTTATCACCAAGCCAGCATTTATGGAGAAGTGCAGGAAAAAATACCATTTTTAAAAGAGTTACAACAATTTTACGGCCAACATAATAACGCCATTAAAGCCTGGAAATATACTAGGTTCGATAATAACCTTCAGGATAGTCTTCAAAACAGGATAGGCGGCAATAATGTAGCCTCGTTTGAAAATGAGCAGAAAGAAAACGCACAAAATAAAAGGCTGAATCAATTGCAACAACAACACGCCGTACAGGAAGCTACCATAAGGCAGCGCAATGTCATTATATGGATTTCATTAGCTGGTATTTTCTTGATTGCTATATCTTTAGGGTTTATATACAGGCAATTAAATGTAAATAAACGAACTTTGAAACATTTAAAAGCAACCCAAACCCAGCTCATCCAATCGGAAAAAATGGCCTCGCTGGGGGAGTTGACGGCGGGCATCGCCCACGAGATCCAAAACCCGCTCAACTTTGTCAATAATTTTTCGGATGTTAACCGCGAAATGCTCGCCGAACTAGGGGAGGAGCTGGATAAGGGTGATATTGCCGAAGCCAAAGCAATAGCAGCCGACATTGAACAAAACGAGCAAAAGATCAACCACCACGGTAAACG
>CAISPD010000189.1 GCA_903887275.1 uncultured Mucilaginibacter sp. | reverse complement strand
GCGATACAGCTGCACCCATTAACCTGTACCGCGTTCAACGCCGACTTTGACGGTGACCAGATGGCTGTTCACGTGCCGCTTGGTAACGCCGCAATTTTGGAAGCCCAGGTACTGATGCTTGCATCGCACAACATCCTTAACCCTGCCAACGGAACGCCTATTACCGTACCGTCGCAGGATATGGTGCTTGGTTTGTACTACATAACCAAAGGCCGTAAAACAGATGAAGGACGCGTTGTAAAAGGCGAAGGTTTAACTTTCTATTCTTCGGAAGAAGTGATCATCGCTTATAACGAAAAGAAAATCGACCTGCATGCCTTTATTAAAGTTAAAGCTTTTGTAAAGGAAAAAGATGGCAGCATCGTTTCAAAAATTATTGATACTACTGTTGGGCGTGTATTATTTAACCAGCACGTTCCGGTTGAAGTAGGTTATATCAACGAACTGTTGACCAAAAAATCACTGCGTGATATTATTGGCGAGGTGGTAAAAATGACCGGTATGGCTCGTGCAGCCCAGTTCCTTGATGATATTAAGGAATTAGGTTTCAGGATGGCATTCCAGGGTGGTTTATCATTTAACCTGAAAGACATCAATATCCCTGCTGAAAAAGTTACCCTGATTGAAACAGCTTCGAAACAAGTTGAAGAGGTGATGGGCAACTATAACATGGGTTTCATTACCAATAACGAACGTTATAATCAGATCATTGACATCTGGACCCGTATCAACAACCGCTTAACCGCGAATGTGATGGAGATCCTTTCTTCTGATAACCAGGGCTTCAATTCAGTGTATATGATGCTGGATTCAGGCGCACGTGGTTCAAAAGAGCAGATCCGTCAGCTGGCAGGTATGCGTGGTTTGATGGCCAAGCCTCAGAAATCAGGCTCAGGCGGTGAGATCATCGAGAACCCGATCCTTTCAAACTTTAAAGAAGGTTTGTCGGTATTGGAGTACTTCATCTCAACCCACGGTGCACGTAAAGGTTTAGCGGATACAGCGTTAAAAACTGCGGATGCTGGTTACTTAACCCGTCGTTTACATGACGTTGCGCAGGATATGATCGTTGGCGAAACAGATTGCGGTACTTTAAGAGGTATCTACACCACTGCGTTGAAAGACAATGAGGATATTGTTGAACCATTGCACGAACGTATTTTGGGCCGTACCTCATTATATGATGTATATGATCCAATCACCAACGAATTGCTGGTATCAGCCGGACAGGATATAGAGGAAGACATTGCAAAAGCAATTGAAAACTCTCCGCTGGAAGGTATCGAGATCCGTTCGGTATTAACCTGCGAGAGCAAGCGTGGTGTATGCGCGTTGTGCTACGGCCGTAACCTTGCAAGCGGTAAACGCGTGCAAAAAGGTGAAGCTGTTGGTGTAATTGCAGCACAGTCCATCGGTGAGCCGGGTACACAGTTAACCCTGCGTACCTTCCACGTGGGTGGTACCGCATCAAACATCGCGGCTGAATCGCAGATCAATGCAAGGTTTGAAGGTGTGATCGAATTTGAAAACGTTCGTACCGTTGAATACAAAACCGACGAAGGTATTGTTGACGTGGTATTGGGCCGTTCAGGTGAGTTCCGCATCGTTGAGCAAGGCACAAACAAGATCATCGTAACCAATAATATTCCTTACGGTTCATACCTGTACGTGAAAGATGGCAGCAAGATCGCCAAAGGCGACCGGATCTGCTCATGGGATCCGTACAATGCCGTGATCATCTCGGAATTTGCCGGTGTTGCTAAATTTGAAGCTGTATTGGAAGGTATTACTTTCCGCGAAGAATCAGACGAGCAAACAGGTCACCGCGAAAAGGTAATTATTGATACCCGTGATAAAACAAAGAACCCGGTGATCCAGGTGGCCGATAAACAAGGCAACGTGATCAAAGGTTATAACATCCCGGTTGGCGCCCACATCGCAGTTGATGAAGGCGAAAAATTACAAACAGGACAGGTTATCGCTAAAATTCCTCGTTCAACAGGTAAAACCCGTGACATCACCGGTGGTCTGCCTCGTGTAACGGAGTTGTTTGAAGCACGTAACCCATCAAACCCTGCAGTAGTAACCGAAATTGACGGTGTGGTAACTTTAGGTGGTGTGAAACGTGGTAACCGCGAGATCACTATCGAATCAAAAGACGGCCAGGTTAAAAAATACCTGGTGCCATTGTCAAAACACATCCTTGTACAGGATAACGACTTTGTGAAGGCTGGTATGCCATTGTCTGATGGTTCTATATCACCTGCGGACATCCTTGCCATTAAGGGCCCTGCAGCAGTGCAGGAATACCTGGTAAATGGTATCCAGGAAGTTTACCGTTTGCAGGGTGTGAAGATCAACGACAAACACTTTGAAGTGATCGTACACCAGATGATGCAGAAGGTTGCTATTGAAGATGCCGGCGATACCCGTTTCCTTGAAAGGGAAGCTGTTGACAGCTGGGATTTCATGGTAGAAAACGACGATATCTTCGACAAAAAGGTAGTTACCGAAGCAGGCGATTCAACTACGTTGAAATCAGGCCAGATCGTTTCAGTAAGAAGGCTCCGCGACGAAAACTCAATTTTAAAACGTAAAGATTTAAGGTTGGTTGAAGTTAGAGACGCTATCGCTGCCACTTCGAGCCCGATACTGCAAGGTATCACCAGGGCGTCGTTGGGTACCAAATCGTTTATCTCGGCAGCATCGTTCCAGGAAACCACTAAGGTGCTGAACGAAGCAGCAATTGCAGGTAAGAAAGATTTGATGCTTGGCCTGAAAGAAAACGTTATCGTTGGTCACTTAATTCCATCCGGAACCGGTTTGCGCGAGTATGAAAATATCCGTGTAGGTTCTCAGGAAGAGTTTGACCGCCTGATGGCTTCAAAAGCTGAAGAGATCGAAGCGTAATCGCATTATAAAAATTTATTCTACAAAGCCTTCGCTGTACAGCGGAGGCTTTTTTGTTTTGAAGTAGGGGTGTGCTTGCGGTGCTTTGTGCCTCGGGAGGGTCTCTGGAACAGTAGCCTGCGTTCCCGGAGGCATTTCGTAGCGCTGGGTCCTCTGCGAGAGAATCTGCGGGGACGGGAGGCGTAATTTTCCTGTCGTCAAAAATGCTATATATTTATCCTGCGAAACCATTAAGCACATTAAATGAAACGCTGTTTACTCCTTTTTACCCTCGCCTTAGCCATAACCGCCTGCCAGAAAAAGCCGGTAACGCCGGTAACGGTTACAATGCCTGCGGTTGATTTTTTACCCCTGGCACCCGGCAACACCTGGACTTATGGTATTAAAGGCTGGGCCGACGGGGATGGGAATTTTAGCGACACTGTCGTTTTTACCGCTACCGCCATGCAAAAAACATTTAATGGCAAAACGTATACCCTGGTGCTCGCAAATAAGCCGATATTTTATCCCGGTATCGACAGCTTTTATTTTTATAAAAACCCTGTCACCCAAATTTATTCATGGCTTTTCCCCGGCCAGGGCTTGCCCAGGGCCTTTGATGCGCCTATATTGGATGCCCGGCCCTATGCCAAGATCAGTTCCTCTGTTGATATCCCTGCAAGCAACTCTTCGCAACCCGCGCCGTACCGGGTTTCGGCCATCGGGGGTTCGATAGGCTACACCGAAACAGTTACCGGGCAGATCTACAACGGTGTGTCGCAGGTTGGCGTAACAATACTGGACCGTGACAGTACTGCCGGGCCCTATTACGGCGACTGGCAATACTATAACGAATACGCGTTTGACTTTGCGCCCAATGTAGGTATTTTGCGCATGGTTGATGCCAACTGGCAAGGGGCCATTGCGTTAATCCATTATCATGTGAAGCCCTAGCTGCCACGTTTTTACACGCGCTATTGCAACGATTGCCTTATTAACAATGGAGACAGAGACGCCAGGCTTAGCTCAATCCGAAGTGGAACAATCGGATAGCGTGACGACCAGGTTATGCCACCCCAATCAAGTGCTTCATCATGGCAAACCAGGTGTCGTTATAATATAAAACCCCTTCGAGGCCAGTTACCAGCAAGTAAAATAATACGGCCCACACATATGCTTTGTTCAATTGTTTACGGGTTACCAGGTCATAAATACCTATGGCCAGCACCAGGATGAGTGTCGGTAAAACGTCATACCCCCAAAAGCGCCAATATCCCTGGCTTACCGTTTTATAATTCCAGAAGTAGTCGCCAAACAAGGGGGCTATTTTAATGGAGAACCATCTCGCGAACCCGGGCTCTGTAAAAACCAGTGTTGAGAGCAACATGAGCCGCTTATGTACTACATAATTTTTGCGCAAATAAATACCAATGCCCGCGAAACAGCAAAACATAAGCAGATTGCCAAATTGTACGCAAATAAAATGCAGGTCGCCGTCGGGTGTGCCATATTGCTGTTTCTGGACAATGATGACCGTTAGGAGACCGACTACGAGCAGCAATGGTATGAAGCCAAAGCTAAGCATGCCTAACTTTTTATGCAGTGCCAGGTTTTTGGTGCGTACAAGCAGGATCTGTACGGTAAACAATACCAGCCAGCCCACATAAACTACGGCGTGAATATGAACTATCAGCGGGAAATGCAGTTTGCCATGGATACTCATCTGTACCATTTCGTACCCAAAGCCCGAGGCGATAGCAGCCCAGGCAGCAAGCAACAGCAATAAAAAGAAATTCCTGTCGGAGGGAACATACGGAGCGAAAGTTTTTGAATGGTTCATGGTTTTCATTTATTGCCACATTAAATAACATGTAATAATAATAAAAGGAATTAT